>JACOWN010000014.1 GCA_016176785.1 Parcubacteria group bacterium
GCAAACGCTCTATTCGCACATGCAGTCTATCGTTGTCGGTCCCGGCTGGCATGTCGCGCAGGGACAGGTAATCGGATACGTCGGCTCAACCGGAAACTCTACGGGCTGCCATCTGCACTTTGAGGTAAGAGGGGCGCAAAATCCGTTTGCAAAATGAGCTTCGCGAGAAGGAGTAGGGCTTACTCGTGAGTAAGACTGTCGAGGCAAAAATCTGCATAAAAAAATCGCTCGGTGATTTGCCGGAGCGAGTTTTTGTGTTCCCCCGACGCGCCTGCGCGTCGGGGGAACGGGAGGGGAGTTATTCGAAAAGTTCTTTCAGCTTCCCTATCTCTTTTCGAGGCAGGGAGCCAAAGAGGGTTGTGGGGGCAGTCTGCAACATCTCTGCTGCTTGGCTCAGCGTTTTGGAGAGTTGCCAAATTTTTTCTCTGGCGTCGTCCCGATCTTGAACGAGCCACTCGATCACTCTTTGACACCAGCCCGCCTCGCAGTGTGCTGTATAGAGTTCCTCCTGCGCCACCTGCAGGAGCGACAGGGAGAACGCCAACGAACGCTCAAGCTGTGAGCGCTTGTCAAGCGAGGCCGCCGCCTCCAGATCCTCAAAGCTGGCCATTCCGAGGGCGAAGCGGAGCAAGATGTTCGGATCTTCAACGACCCGAAATCCTTGCTCCCTCAATGCCTCCCCGCGTTCTTTGGCGTCAGCAGCGTACCACTGTCGGGAGACGACAAAGCGCTGTCCTTCAGTGGTTACCACCAACTCATATGTGGACATGAGTTGGATCAAGCGGTCTGACGGAGGGATAAAAACCTTGTCCATCTCCACAACGAGCACCTCTTTTTCCGAACCGGGTTTTTCCCTCCAGGTAGTTGGGATTAGATAAAGTTTTGTTTGGTAGGTTCCCTTTCCTTTCCAGCCGCTGGAGGAAAGAAAGCGGACGGCTAGCGCTACCAGAGCCTTCTCTCCGGGCGGCACCTTAATCTGAAGCGACTGAAGCTCCCTTGTGAACGGGGGAGCGCTTGCCTGACAACTCGCTCCGATGAATGTCATCTCGGAGTCAGGCATTTTACCGGTTGAGAAGACTGCCACTCCCTCCTCTACGGCGACGGATAAACATCTACTTGCCTCCATGATGTCTCCCTTCCCTTTTTGACAACATCGTTGTCAAGGAACGCTCGGATTATCCATCGGATAATCCCTCGGCTTAACCCAGCCGTTTTGGGGGACGCTTACTACATTTCAGCGACATTAGGATGTTACAAAAGAATGCCCATCTTGTCAAGGGTGCAGGGGGGGGCAGTCTGGGCATGCGGTGTTTGGATAACCGCTCAGTTGAAGCGCGTACGAAACCCGTTTGCGAGAGCGACGTAACCCCCCGCCAGAATACAGCACGCGGTTTACGTATATAATTCTTTGTAAGGTGAAGCCGCCCTTGCGGCTTGGGGTAACGAAAAAGGAAGGTCTGTGTTCAATTTTTAATGGGGTAAAGCAGGGACGAACTTGCATAAAAAAATCGCTCGGTGATTTGCCGGAGCGAGTTTTTGTGTTCCCCCGACGCGCCTGCGCGTCGGGGGGGGGGGGGGGGGTTGTTGGATTAAGGCACTATGGAGGGGGCGGCTTGAGTAACAGGACAACCGCCCTGTCCGTTCGTTTCCACAGTTGCCAAAGGAGAAGCGGACCTGCTTTTATGTGCGGTGCAGGCAAATCTGCACTGCGGCTCCTCGGAAATAAGCCTCTTTACCTGTTCTTGCAGCAGTGTTATGCAGGATGCGGCAACGGCCCATTTATCCGGAAGAACGCAGACGGTGACGCCGAGAAAAATGTTCTCCCCCGTTGCCGCAATATCAATTGTCGCGGTGAGGGACATCTTGGCAAGCACCTCTGCGGTATAACAGATTTCCTGTAAGGCATCTTCTGCCGCGACGTCCCCGTCGGTTTGCAGTTGGAAGAAAGAAACAGAATGAGCGTTTGCCATCATCCCGCCTTCCGGTGTCGTCATCTTCAGTATTTCTTGTAAATTGATTTTATCTTGTTCTACCACGGGCCACCCCCTTGTGAAAGGACGGAGAAGGACAATGTTTATCTTCTATTATAAAGGAATACGGGGAGAAGGGACAAGGACAGTTTGTTGCAAAAAAACTATTTCCAGAAACAGAGCCTCAATTTTCCCTTGACTTCGGCCGATACTGCAGAACTTCGGCCGATACTGCAGAGCTTCAAGCAGATGGTTCTGTGTAATTTCTTCCGAACCCGCGAGGTCTGCGATGGTGCGCGCAATCTTAATGGTGCGGTGATATCCTCTGGCAGAGAGGTGCAGAGAGGAGGCGGCGTCACGAAGTGCCGCGTGGAGTTCTGCCGAGAGCGGCGTGTATGTTTCCAGCGCGCGGACACCCATTTCGCTGTTGGTGTGCAGCGCGCTTTTGTGAAAACGCTTCTGTTGTCGCGCGCGCGCCCCGGCAACCCGCGCGCGAACGGCTCGAGAAGGCTCTTCCCCGCCGCGCGCGGCAAGCGCCTCGTGCGCAACCTCCGGGACTTCAACCCACAGGTCAATACGGTCTACAATGGGCCCGGAAATTTTATGCTGATAGTGAAAAAGTTGGGATTGCGTGCAGACGCACGATTTTTTTGCCGAGCCAAGATTGCCGCACGGGCAGGGATTCATGGCGCAAACCAGCATGATGCGCGCGGGAAATTGTATGGTGCCTTTTGCGCGCGCAACCGTCACAACCCCGTCTTCCAACGGCTGGCGCAAGGCCTCAATGACACGGCGTTCAAACTCGGGAAATTCGTCCAAAAACAACACACCGCGGTGCGCGAGCGTAATCTCGCCGGGCTTCGGCCATGTGCCTCCGCCGATTAACGCAACGTATGAAGAGGTATGGTGCGGACTGCGAAACGGACGCGAAGAGGCGATGCTGTTTCGCGCAAGAAGGCCCGCGACGCCGTGTATCGCGGTTACCTCCATAAGTTCTTCTCGCGAGAGCGGAGGAAGCACGGAGGAAACGGCTCGTGCAAGAAGCGTTTTTCCTGAACCGGGCGGCCCAGTCATGAGTACATTGTGTCCTCCGGCTGCCGCTATCTCCACGCAACGCTTTGCCTGTCCTTGTCCTCTAATATCTGCGAAATCTAAGTGCGTGTCTGCTTTTTCATCAGGCACTATGATTGTTACGGGTGCCGTGATAAGCGGTATTTTTCCGGAAAGGTGTGCGATAACCGCGCGAAGCGAAGCGGCCGGCAGAACCGAAATGCCGGAGACAAGGGCGGCTTCAGCCGCGTTTTCGGCAGGAAGAACCACCGCTCTAAATCCCTGCGCTTTTGCTGCCGCAGTAAGCGGCAGGACACCCCTCGCCGGCCGAAGTGAGCCGTCAAGCGCAAGTTCCCCAAGAAACAACGTGTGCGCGGTGTCGCAGGCAAGCTGTTCGTAGGCAATCAGATATCCCAGCGCGATGGCAAGGTCAAAAGTTGACCCTTCCTTTTTGAGGTCTGCCGGGGCGAGCGAAACGGTAATGCGGTGCCGGCTTTTATGCGGCGGGTCAAACCCGCTGTTTTTTACCGCAGAAGCAATGCGTTCTTTTGCTTCTTCCACCGCTTTGTCCGGAAGCCCCACCAACGAAAAATGGTGGAGCCCGCGCACGAGATCCACCTCAACATCAATGATATGCCCTTCCAGTCCCACCACCTGTGCTGCGTGCAGTGTCGTTGCCATGATTAGGCGCTATGCGCAATGCAGGTGGTCGCGGCCGGGTTTGCTTCCAGACGCTCAAGCGGAATCCGCTCCCCTCCTTTTTCGCACATGCCGTATGTGCCCCGCGCAATGCGTTCCAGGGCGGCAACAACTTCATTGAGCCGCAACTCCAACTCCGCTTCAGCGCCTGAAATATTTTCAAATTCTTCAATGGCGTCTGCTCGCTCGCTCGGGTCTGCCTGTTGGACGTTCATGTCCGGCGCCACCGCTTCCCAATCTTTCGGGTTTTGCGGATTACGTTTTGCGATGTGTCCGAGCTCCTGTTCTATGCGCTGCTGTTCTGCGAGAAGTTTCTGTTTGAGTTGTTCTACGGGAAACGTGTCCATATTGTTTATCATAACACAAAAATCTTAAATCGGGGCAATGCCCGCGATGCGGCCGATGGCGCGCTCCAATGTTTCTGCGGATGAGGCGATAAGCAGAAGATTCTTGTTAAAAAACGTATAGAGAAGCACCGGCGTTCCCTTATTGTTGCGGAGCACCCGCACGTCATTGTTGTCCATAACGGTGTCGGTAAACGCGCCCAAACCCGTGTCGGTGTTGACGCGCGACGAATATAACGGCCGCAAATCACGCATAAGCGTAAGCTCCCATCGCAACATTCCCGCAAGAGCCCGGCTTGGCTGCGTGGAGGAAAACACGAGCAGCAGGTGGTTTATTCCCTGTGCGGGGAGCACGCTCCACTGAAACGCGTTTCCCAGCGCGCGTTCTATGTCCGACGGGGGCGTGATGCCAAGAATTGCAAAGAAGCGTTGCGCCGAAACCAACCGCTCGGCGCCACCCCCCGTTTGTTCAAAGACGGGGAAAAAAACGAGACGATTTTCCGGAAGCGGCTGTTTAATTTTTTCCTGGAAGCTGCCCAAAAGCGCGCCCCGATCTCCCTCCGGCATCACCAACGGAACCGTTTGTTCCGGAGTAACTAAGGGAATTGCTTCCGGACGGGAAACGAGGACAGGCGCTCCGTTTCCGTCGCCGCGGAAAAGCCGCACCATAAGCGCCGTACTGCTCAAAAGCAATACGAGTGCCAGAGCGGCAAGCAATATCATACGCTTTGTAAACCGCATACGCTCACTGCCGTCTTCGGCGTAGCGGAGGTGTCCGGAGACAACTTCTTTTGCGGTGATTTCGGAAAGGGTTATGCCCTTCTCTTTTACATACCGTTCGGCGTCGGAGCGAAACGTTCGGAGCGCAGGAATGGGGGATCCGCCCTGTTCCTGCTGTCCGTTGGTTGTTTGTGGTTCTTCCGTCATGACGATGTGATACGCGCCCAAAAAGCGTGAAAGCGCGGAGAAGTTTTTGGCGAGCCCGCCCGAACGTGTT
>JACOWN010000012.1 GCA_016176785.1 Parcubacteria group bacterium
CATAAAACACGCGCCCGTCTATAAACGCCGCACCCGCAACGGGCTCTTGCGAGAGTTGCCAGAATGAAGGGGCGCTTTCTTCTTCCGGCGACGCCCGAGTTCCGCCTATTGTTGTTTCCTGCCCGTTCGCCTGGCGCTCCCCCGCATTCGGAAACGGCTGGGCTGTTCCTTCTGCCGCCCCATTTTCAGGTAGCGTGGTTCTGAAAACAAAAAACAATACTACTCCGACGGTGAGCAATAGAGCAAAAGCGGCGATAATAATGAAGCGATTTTTGTTCATTGTTATTGTGATGCTCCGGCCGGCGGTTGTGGTGCGGCAGGCGCCGGAGGGGCGGCCGGTGGAGATGTCTGTGTGGTTCCCCCTGCTCTGCTAAGGTCAATGTCGCTAGCACTGCTCGGAATATTCACGCGTATCGTTTCTCCGCTCCGTTGTGTAGGAGCTGGCTGTGGCGGCGTGTTGACGGGCAGACAAACGCCTAGGTTGCTCGTATCTACCCCCCTTGGATAACGAGAACGAAATTCGTTTGCCGCTCCCCCTTCGTACACGCACCTCAAACCCGGTTGGCAACGAAGATTGTTACCACCAGGAACCCTCCCGCATGCTTGGTCAGGTCCACTAGCCACGGTTGTTCCTAGGGGATAGGAACAGAGGCTTTGCATTCCGGTATTGGTTGGCGTGTCTCTGCATTCTAGCCCAACTTGGCAGTCTGCTGTGTCAGAGCAAGACTCCCCTAACGGAACCCGCTGTACCCTTTCTCCGTAACCGGTGCCGCCTGCCGTCCCGGTAGGCGTGAAGCTCGGGGGCGCCCCAAGGTCAAACTTCAGCCCCACCAAATCGGGGTTGATGGTGCGCAGAATAAGGAAAGCGGCAAATGCGAGCACAAGCCCTCCGATAGCGGCCCAAATTTGCGCTTTTGCATTCTCGCGCGCCGCGGGCTGGCCGCCTTTGATTACCAACTGCACCCCCGCGACAACTATCATAATGACCGCAAGCACCGCGGCAAGGGAAAGCACAAACGGGAGCAGCCCGTGAACAAATTGCGGGAAAAGCGAACTTGTTTGTCCGGCTTGCCCGGAGCTTTGTGCAAAATCAATCCCGGGGATTTTCTGGGACGGCGTATAGGGTATGACGGCGGCAACGACCACAGACGGCGCGTATGCTATCCCCGTGGCAAGGGCGGAAAGAAACGAAAAGAAAATATATTTTATCCCCTTTTTCATTGTTGTATGGTAAAACGCAGATGCGCTTCAGCTTGTTCGCTCGCGTCTGCTATGTTTTGTGCGATGAGCGATCTATCAAAAAGTCCGGCAATGTCTGCGGCGGGTCGGAAGGAAAGAATGGAGCTATCCTGTCCGGCCGCGATGTCCGCGCCGTTCGCCTTCCAGGAGAAGACAATGTTTTTTGCGGGGGTGGTGAAAAAATAGGGCGCCGCGCGAACGTCAATGTCCTGCCCGCGAAAAAGCGTTTTGCTTGAAATGGCGTTTTGATAAAGTGCGCCAAGCAGCGGGTGTTCTTCATAAAACAGCACCTCCGGAGCGGCAACACGAATCGTTGTGGAGCGTTCGGCAACCGGCGTGTTGTCCGGAAGCGAGACAGAAACCTGCACGCGGTGCGTGGCGCCCGCACCCCCCGACATCTTTACGGGAAGAATGTTTTTCCCCTTTCCCGAATAGGCGCCAAAGCGCTCTCCGTCAATAGACCAGAAAAAAAGCAAATTACGCGCCGGAATTTTTTGATTTCCCGAGAATATTTCCGGGAGTGCCGCCACACGAACAATACTGCCCGCTGCCGCAAGCGCCTTTCCCGGAAACAATGCCGGAACAATAACGCCTGGAGCTTCCCAAAGCAAGTCAACGCTGCTTACAAAGAAAGTTTTTTCTCCGGTTGCGCGCACGCCGTCAGCTCCTTGTGCGGTTGCCATAAGCGCAAACGGGGTTCCCGCCTTGCCGGTGCGCAGTGTTATTGTTTTTTCCGCTACGCCCCGAAGAAGAACTTCCCCGTTCAGCGTCCAGACAATCTCGGTTTGGTTGAGGTCTATTGCAAAGGAGCGCGCCTCCGCTGTTACCTCGGTGAATGGCTCCGGGGTTGGCGGGCGCAGAATGATGGAAACCGCTTCTGCTTGCGCTGTAGCAACGGCGGGAGAGATTGTCCAGAACGTAACGGCGGCAAGTCCGCACGCCAGCGCTTTGATGGGCATAAAAACAAGGAAGCGCGAAAATAAATTGCGGCAGCGACCATTCGCCCCGTTAGAAATTTTTTGTGGTCGTGTGTTCATCATGATATTGTACTGCTTCATTTTAAAAACCCGTGTTGCGCCCGCAATCTTATCTTTCTCATAGCGGTTATATTATTCGCGAATGTTTTTGCAGATATCGGCGCAAGGGATAGGCGGTCCACGTGGGGAGCATGTCTAAACCCGGAAGAAACTCCAACACTCCAGCGACTCCCAAATATGTTGCCAGGCGGCTCGTCGGCTCGTTCGGATATTTCATGCGATCCCAGACATAAAATGTGCCGAGCGCAATGGAAGAGATTATCTTTCCGGTTACCAGCCCTCCGTCGGCAAATGCAAGGAGCCACTGTGTTCCGTCAAAAAGAGCGCCCACAATA
>JACOWN010000007.1 GCA_016176785.1 Parcubacteria group bacterium
GCTCCGGCGGCAGGGCTCGAACCTGCGACATCCTCGTTAACAGCGAGGCGCTCTGCCAACTGAGCTACGCCGGAATGAGTAGAAGTATATCAGAAATCCCCGCATTTTCAAGACGCGTATCAAACGGCAGGGAACATCGTGTATACTATACGGATGCTCATTCTCTACACGCGCACCGGCTGTCCTTTTTGCGAGAAGGTGAAAGCGGCTCTTGCAGCACTCGGTTTGTCATACGACGAACGGAACATTGCCGACCCCGCCTTGCTTCAAGAATTGCTCCGGCGCGGCGGCAAGCGGCAGGTGCCGTTTCTCATTGACGAAAAAACGGGCAAAGCGATGTATGAGTCGGACGATATCATCCGCTATCTTGAGGAACGGTACGGGCAATGATGCGGATGGAGGCAACCCGCCGCGTTCCATGCGTGGCGGGTTGCTTTTTTGCGTTTCAAAAATATACTAGGGCAAGCACGCACCTCTCACCCCGTCACGCGAGGCGGCAATGCCAAAACGGGCGATTTACCTCGTTGTCGCAAAGACGCGCTACCAGTTGGCGGCGACTTTCATGCGCTTTCAGGAGCACCACGAATCGCCGCATTTCCGCGGAAAGACATTCGGCACTGAAGAATACATGGACTGGTACGCGAAGAAGCGGGGCAATTTCACCTACTTCTTGGATTGGAAAGGGTTTAACATCCCCTCGTCGGCGCTCGCTCCTTTTTATGCCGGACGCTTTGACCCGCTTTGGGAGAAGGAGCGGAAGCTCCTCGGCTTGTTTCGGGATGTGAAGCGGAACTTCTATGTCATCGGCGTAAGCGACGAGGTGGAGCGGAAGAATCCGGCGCTGAAGCACGAGTTCGTCCACGCGCTTTTCTATCTTGAGAACGCATATCGCCGAGAGGTGTGCGGCGTACTCCGCCGGATGGCGATTGCCGAGATTCGTAAAGCGCTTGAGAGGAAAGGATATTCCAGCGCCGTCTTTGACGACGAAGCGAACGCCTTTATTTTGAGCGGTTTCCGCGACTTGAAAACAAATACCAGCACAAAGGAATTCGCGCTTCTGCGCGCGAAGTTGTGCGCCGTGTTCCGAAAGCACTTCGGATATTCCATTGAGCGGCTGACCCGCAGGGAAATTCGTCGCCAGATCAATGTGGTGCGTCTCTCGCCGCTTCCGTGAACATTGTTTCGTATGTATCGTTCCGCCGGGCGGCGGATTTTTTTTGTCGCGCACCGCCCTTTTTCCATTTTTTCACCCCCCGTCTCTATGCTTAAATTCTTAAGAATTTAAGCATAGAGACGGGCTCAGTTACACGCGTTCCCCAGCGAACGCTTCGGCCAGCATGGAGGGGGCTTTCTTTTGACATAATTTATAGTTCATTGTATAAGACAACAAGACAGGAAAGAGAGAAAAACAAAAGAGGTGATACATGCCAAATGAGGGATCCTTCGGCAGCAAACTGCGCGCGGCGCGCGACAAAGGACGCCCTCCGCGGGAAGTGTGGCAATTCCGCCACGGACATACGTTCATGGGAGTCACCCTCCACGTGTGGGCCGTCGGTCCTTTGGAGGCGTTTGCATTTGAGGATTTAGCATGGTCTCTTCTCGCCGCCGCTGCGGACCCAGCGGCGACCGATCTTCAACTCCACTTCGCAAAATCATCCGGCGGCCTCGGCCAACGCGGCGTCGAAGCCAAGCTGGAAGGACTTGTTACACAACTGGTGCGCGAAGAGTTCGCTCCTTTGTCGTTTACGGCAAAGATGCGTAACGACGGCACGGGATGGCTCCGCATTCCTCTTTTTGCGCCCGAAGACCTCCCGGAAACGCCCTTTCCGAAAGAGATGCCGGTCGGGCACGCATAACTCGGTTTCAACCGAGTTTTTTGTTATACTGATGGCGATGTATATCCACGTTACCGTAACTGCCGGCGCAAAGACGGAAGCGTTTAAACAAACGGGGGAGCGGCGATATGCGATCTCAGTCCGCGAGCCGGCAAAGCAAAACCTCGCAAACAAACGGGTGATTGAGGTCGTCGCGCGCCACTTCAGGACGCCCCTCGGAAAAGTTCGCATTATAAGCGGCCACCATCATCCCAAAAAACTTTTGTCCGTAGACATCGGTTCAAATACATAGGATTTTCCACTCATTGCCCGCCAAATATGCCCGACACAATTTACAAAACAACCCTCCTCGTTACGGGACTTGATAAAACGCCCCCGCTTGAGCAGTATGTCGCGGTAAAAATAGGTCTGCTTCAAAAATATCTGCCGCACTACGGCGTCGAGTCGCGCGAGCCGCACTTCGCGGTTGAGATCGGCAAAACGACCGACCATCACCGGAAAGGTTTTGTGTTCCGCGCGGAGATCAATTTTACCGCGGGGCCGGTTGCGCTCCGTTCGGAAGCGGTCCACGAAGACCTGTACGCCGCGATTGACGCGGCGAAGGACGAGATGGACCGCGAATTGCGGCGGCACAAAGGGAAGCACATTGACCTCCTCAAACGCGGGGGAGCGAAGATCAAGGAGTTCCTGCGCGGGTGGTATCGGAGGTGATGTCCCCGCCGCGAAACGCCCCATACGCCGTCTCTTTTTTTCCCTCCGGAATCACTTTTTTGATCTGAAAAGCATCGTCCTCCAGAGCCGCGTCTGTAACTTTGACGCGTATTTTTTTGCCACCGCGTTCGGCAAAGAAATATGCGCCCGGCCACGGCGAGAAAGCCCTGAACTTCCGGTACTTGAGCGCATCGCCATCATTCGGGTTGATCAACCCGTCTTCTTTCGTTATTTTTTTCGTGTAGGTTGCGCGCTCATGGTCCTGCTCCCGCGGCGTGATATTCCCCGCAACCCATTTGGGGATCGTTTCGGCGAGGAGTTTCCCGCCGAGGCGCGCGAGGAGCATTTCAAGTTCTTCGGCATTCGGCAGGGGTTTGGGCATCGGCGCGGCTTTTTGGGCGACAATGGGGCCGTGGTCCATTTCCTCATCCATTTTGATGACCGTCACGCCGGTCTCCGAAACGCCGTCCACGATCTGCGACTGGACGGGGGAGGCGCCGCGATAGAGCGGCAAAAGCGACGGATGTACGTTAAGCGCGCCGTATTTCGGAACACTCAAAATCTCTTTGGGGAGGATTTTCCCGTAACTTGCAACGACAAATAATCCGTAGTCATCGGTCTTTAGTTTATGGTAAAGTTCATCATTCAATTTTTTGGGCTGGAGAAAAGCAACGCCGTTTTTCTCCGCCCACGCCTTAACCGGCGGCGGAGCGAGTTTCAACCCGCGGCCCTTTGGTTTGTCGGGAGCCGTCACCGCAAGCGTTGGCGTGAACCCCGTTTTTTTGAGTTCCTCAAGCGCGAATACGGAAAAATCAGACGTGCCAAAAAAAACGATTTTCATGCTACAGGCCTTGATTTTTATCCCCCGATTCTTTCTCGGGCGGCATCTCCCGCAGGTTCTTCGCTTTGTCGGTAAAGAGAACGCCGTTCAGGTGATCTATCTCGTGCTGAAAAATTTGCGCAAGAAGACCGGAAGCGCCGCGCGTAAAAATGCGCCCTTTGTCGTCGTGCGCCCGCACGGTTACTTTATCCGCGCGCTTCACGTGCCCGTACCACCACCTGACCGAAAGGCAGCCCTCTTCAAGATCCTGCGTTTTGCGCGAACGCTTGATGATCTCGGGATTGATGAACACCGCATCGTGCGCATGAGCGCTCTCGGTGTCTTCCGCATTTTCTTCCGCAAATACCTTTCCGGATACGATGAACACGCGGAGCGGAACCCCGATCTGCGGCGCGGCGATGGCGACCGCGTCTTCCTCGGTGCGCAGCGCGGCGCGCATGGCGGTAATCATATCGGCAAACCGTTTCGTACCGATGTCGCCGGACGGAACCTCGTGCGCTTTGGCGCGGAGCGCCGGATGTTCTTTTTGAAGTATGGTGATCATAAATTGCGGGGAGGTCAGAGAATACTCGGAGGGTCAACTTCAATGGCGTACGATGGCGGAAGTTTCCGGAGCCGCGCGAGCAATTCTTTGTCCGGCCACGCTCCGCGGGGGATGCGGAGAAGCGCGTGCATAACGTGTTTTCCTTTGATGCGCGCGATAAAAGCGGGATAGGTCGCGCAGTCGTATCCGGCAAGGTCATCCGCAAGCCGCGCCATGTCGCTCTGCACGGCGGCCTCGGAACCGCTCCGCGTTATCTTTATCAGGTTCACAAACGGAGGATAGCGCAATTTTTCCCGCTGTGCGAGTTCTTCCCGGTAAAAGTTCATCACATTGCCGCGCAGGACATGCGTAAAAAGCGAAATGTTTTCCATGCGCGTTTGGACCATGAAATGTTTCGTCGTCAGCGCGCGAAGCGCAAGGAGTATGCGAAAGACGCGTTCGTTGATGCGGAAGTCGGGGAGCGTGAAGGTGGCGTCAAGAGAAACGACGATGGTGTAGGCAACCTCCTCCGCAAGATACGGGATGGCCATTGAGGTTGCGACGAGAAGCGCGCGCGGCGCCGCGGCGAAGCGCGCCGCGATGTCCCGTGCCTTTTTCTTTGTGGTCGCCGTGCCGCTGTCGAGCTGCAGCACCGGCATGCCGGGTGCCGCCGCGCGCGCGGCCTCTTCAATGCGCTCCGTTCCGATGCCGAGCGGCGTGACGCGCCAGCTTCCGCACGAGGCGCAGCGGTCATCGGGTCGCCGCGTTGCGCCGCACGAATGACAGACGAACAAATTCCCGCCGCGTTTCGGTTCAGCGGCGGTTTTATGGAGGACGACCGGCGCGGCGCAACGCGCGCACACCGCAACGGCGCCGCAATCGCCGCAGACCGTCAAAGGATAGAGTCCGCGGCGCGCGCCGAACAGAAGCGCATGCCTGTTCTCCGCTTCGGCGTGCGCAATAAGGAGAAGCGCCTCGTCGCTTAAAATACGGAACTCTGCGGAGCCGTGCTCATCCTTTGCCGCCCGCATGGTGACGAGCGTTTGTTCCGCCTGCGAAAGCGCGCGGAACTTGACGGGCGCAGCGGGGACGAGCTCGCCCCGCTCATGGCGGAAGAGCGTTTCCGTGCGCGTCAGTTCATCGCCGAAAATGATCTTTCCGCCGATTTCTTCAACGAAGAACTCGGCGAACGTCCGCGTGTCAAGGAACGGCCTGCGCGCGCTTTTGTACGCGTCGTCGCCCTCCCGTTCAATAATGACCGTCTGTATGTCGGCGCGCGGCACTGAAAGGATCATGCCGGTGCCGATGAGGAGGAGGGGATGGCGTTCGCGCATCGCCGTCTTCCAGCGCTCCGTCTGCGTCTCGGCGGAAAGCGCTCCGTGGATGACGACCGTATAGGGCTCTATGCCGCGCAGAAGCGTACCCGCAAAACGCTCCGTTTCCTCAACGGTCGGAAGACAGACCGCGACTGACGAGCCGCGCGCGAACGCTTCCCGGATGATGCTTTTGTACGCCGCGCGCCGCTCCTCGGCGCCGGTTTGCAGGATTTGTTTTTCGTACGGCTGCGGCTCCGTGTCGCCTTTGCGAGGTTCACTCTTGCGCGTTCTTCCGCCAGCGACCGGCGGAAGGGAACGCGCGCGCAGAAGAACGGTGTCGGGGACCAGTGCGTGGAGAACGGCGCCGGCGGTGCCCGCGTAATACTCGCTTGCGCGCAACACGGCGCGCACGAACGCGGGCAGAAAGACGTTTTCGTGGCGCACGCCCTCAATTTTTTTGAGTCCGAACGATGCGGATTTTATTTCCGCCTTTGAGGGGGTTACCGTTTCGCACGCAACGACGAGCGCCGGAATTTTTTTTGTGCGCACGAGGACATCAACGAGCGCTCCCGTCGCCACGCGTTTTGAAGTAAAATACGTCAGCGTTTCTTTGCTGATGCCGCGCGCTATCGGGATGACGCGGACGAGTGAAATCATCCCCTGTATTGTCGCAGAAGGGCGTGGTCGCTTCAAGTCGGCGGTTTACACTCCCCGCGGCGCCTCTGTTTGTGGGGGCGCGCGAAAAGAAGTAGGATAAGGGTGATGTCGGAACATTTTGTCGTTCAAGGGCTTGCCGCAGGACGGGGTCTTAAGGGCACGATCCCCGTCCGCGGAGCAAAAAACGCCGCATTAAAAGAGCTTGCAGCCGGGCTCCTTTTTCGTGACGAAGTGCGTTTTACCAACATGCCCGTCATTGAAGACGTGAGCCGTCTGATCGGTCTCCTTCGTCGCATGGGGGTTTTGATAGAAGGACGGCGGACCGTGCGGATGCGGACGCCGCGGCGCATGACGACGGAACTTCCCCCCGACGAAGCGGAGCGGCTGCGCGCCTCCGTCGTGCTTACCGGGCCCATCCTTGCGCGGTGGGGCAGTGTCACATTTCCGCATCCGGGCGGGTGCCTCATTGGCGCGCGCCCCGTTGACCTTTTTCTTGAGGGATTTCAAAAAATGGGCGCGCGCATTCGTGAAAAAAACGGCGGTTACGAGATCACCGCTCCGGGCGGCGCGCTCAAAGGAGCAAACATTTTTTTTCGCACGCAAAGCGTTACCGGCACCGAAACGCTCATGATGGCGGCGGTGCTTGCGCGCGGCACGACGGTCCTTGAAAACGCCGCGCTTGAACCGGAGATCGCTTCGCTCGCGGCATTTTTGAACGCGTGCGGCGCCGATATCCGCGGCGCGGGAACGCCAACCGTCACCGTTAAAGGCGGGCGGCTTCTCTCCGCGCGCGGCGCGGTGTGGCGTACTCCGCCGGACCGCATTGAGACGGGGAGTTTCCTCATCCTCGGAGCGCTTGCCGGCGACGATATTTTGATCACCCGCTGCAATCCCGCGGAATGCAAAGCGGTGATCGCCGTCCTCGAGCGCGCGGGCGTTCCGCTTGAAACGTCGCGCCGAACGATACGCATACGCCGCGCAAAACGGTATCGCGCCGTTGACATCAAGACGCACGAGTATCCGGGATTTCCGACCGACCTTCAAGCGCTCATGGCGGTTTTTCTTTCGCAGGCGGAGGGCGAAGCGCTCGTCTTTGAGACCATTTTTGAGGGGCGCCTGCGGTATGTTGATGAACTGGTGAAAATGGGAGCGTCACTTAATGTGTGCGACCCGCACCGCATTATCGTGCGCGGGCCGACACGGCTGGCCGGCGCAGAGCTTGAGAGCCCCGATCTGCGCGCGGGGCTCGCGTATCTTATTGCGGCGCTGGTTGCGGACGGCGAGTCCGTTATTCATACTGTGTACAACATTGACCGCGGGTACGAGAGGATAGAGGAACGGCTGCGGAAGGTTGGGGCGGATATACAAAGGGTTAAAGAGTAGGATTTTTTGAACACGCGCTTTGATTTTTGAATTTTTACCATGAGTATTTTTTCCAGAAAACTCGGCATTGACCTCGGCACGGCGAACACGCTCGTGTATTTGCCGCGGAAGGGAGTGGTCTTGAATGAGCCGTCGGTGGTGGCGGTTTCCGTTCCCGACAACAAAATTCTTGCCGTCGGGCTTGATGCAAAAAGCATGATCGGCAAAACGCCCGACTCCATTATCGCGTACCGCCCCATGAAAGACGGCGTCATCGCCGATTATAGGGTAACCGAAGCAATGCTCCGCTATTACATCAATAAAGTGCTCGGACGCTTCAACGTTTTTCGTCCCGATGTCCTTATCTCGGTGCCCGCGGGCGTTTCGTCAACAGAGCGGCGCGCCGTCATTGAAGCCGCCGTGAAAGCGGGCGCGCGGAACGCCTACGTCGTTAAAGAGCCGGTGCTCGCCGCCATCGGCGCGGGAGTCCCCATCCATGAAGCGCACGGCCACATGATCGTTGACATCGGCGGCGGCACGACGGATGTCGCCGTGATCTCTTTGGGCGGCATTGTGGCGTCAAAGTCGGTCAAATGCGCCGGCGACAAGATAGACGTTGCGATCGCCGATTACATCAAGAAATCTTTCAATCTTGCCATCGGCGACCGCACCGCGGAGGAAGTAAAGATCAAAATCGCCTCGGCGGTGCCGCTTGAGGACGAGCTCGTGGTCAGTATCAAGGGCCGCGATTTTGTCGCCGGCCTGCCGCGCTCGGTGCAGGTTTCGACGAACGAGATAGTCAAGGCGATCGAGCCGCAGCTCAGGGACATCGTGAAAGCGATCAAAGACGTGCTGCAAGATACGCCGCCGGAACTCGCCGCGGACATCATTGATCACGGCATCATCATGACCGGCGGTTCGTCGCAGCTGCGGAATCTTCCCGAACTCGTGTATCGCCGGACCGGCGTGCGCGCATACCTTGCCGAAGACCCGCTCTTTTGCGTGGCGAAAGGGACCGGTTTGGCGCTTGAACATCTTGAGACCTATAAAAAAAGCATTATCGCAAAGCGTTAATGTTGAAACACATCACACATCAGACGGCGAAGGTCTTACATCCCAAAAAATTGCACCATGCGTATTGCGTGGAAGGGGATAGGGAGACCGCGGTGCGGGAAATAACGCGGTTTTGCGAAGGGGAACTTGGCGTCGCAACCCGCGGCAATCCCGATTTTTGGCGGAGCGAACACGGCACGTTCGGGATCGACGAAAGCCGCGCGCTCAAAGAGCGCGCGGCGGCGCGGCCGGTGTCTGATGACGGCCGCAAGATATTCCTCATTGCCGCATACGCATTGACGCACGAGGCGCAAAACGCCCTTTTGAAATTGTTTGAAGACCCGACGCCGCGCACCCACTTTTTCCTCGTTATTCCGGACGCGGGCCTTCTTTTGCCCACGCTCCGTTCCCGGCTGGAGATCATCCCTCTTGTTCAACACCCGATGTTGAACAAATTGGCGGGGGAGTTTTTGGGCGGCTCTTTTCCGGAACGCTGTGCGCTCGTGAAAGAAATCATTGACGAGAAAGACAAACATTCGGCGCTTATGTTGTTAAACGGCATTGAGACCATTTTGCACGAACGCATGCGTGAGGAACGCCCGCTTGTTCCCGTTTTGGAGGAAATTGAAAAATGCCGCGGCTATCTCCAAAGCAACGCGCCGTCGGTCAAAATGATCATGGAACACCTCGCCCTCGTCATCCCGCCGATAGATAAAAAGGCCCCGTAATGATACAGTGAAGATATGCCTTACAATTTTTCGTCGTTAGACGGCAAGCTTGAGAAAGTGAAAGAATGGTTCACCCGCGAACTTTCAACGGTCAGAACCGGCCGCGCGGCGATCGCCGTTCTTGACAGCGTTCGCGTTGAATCATACGGCGCCGCAATGCCCGTCACCCACGTCGCCGGCATTACGACGGAAGATGCGCGGACCATCCGCGTCACGCCGTGGGACAAGAATCAGATTAAGGTCATTGAAAAAGCGATCCTTGAAGCGAATCTGGGTTTGTCGGTCGTCGTGGACGACCGCGGAATCCGCATCATATTCCCCGAATTGACCGCAGAGCGGCGCGAGGCGCTTAAAAAGGTAGTCAAAAACAAACTTGAAGAAGCGCGCATCGCGCTCCGCAAGGTGCGCGATGAAGTGTGGCATGACATTCAGGAACAAGAACGGCAGAAAAAACTTTCCGAGGACGAAAAGTTCCGGTTGAAAGAGGATATGGAGAAGCGCATCAAGGGAGCGCAGGCCGTGTTGGAAGAGGCGGCGGAGAGAAAAGAAAAGGAAATATCCGCATAGTCGGCACTCACGAACATGTCCGTTTTACTCTTTATCATCGTCCTTGTCGTCCTCATTCTCGTCCACGAGTTCGGGCATTTTATCGTTGCAAAAAAAACGGGGATCCGCGTTGACGAATTCGGGCTCGGATTTCCGCCGAAGCTTTTCAGCGTTCGCCGGGGAGAAACGGAGTATTCCATGAACGCGCTGCCGTTCGGCGGCTTTGTGCGCATTTTCGGAGAAAATCCAGAGGATGTCGCCTTAGACCATCCAGACCGCGCGCGGAGTTTCGTTGCCCGGCCAAAACCGATACAGGCAGCCGTCATGGTCGCCGGAGTTACCGCTAACATTGCGCTCGCGTGGGTCCTGCTTTCTTTTGGGTTTATGGTAGGGCTCCCCATGCCGGTTGACGGTGCGCCGCAAGGCGTCGTCGTGGAGAACGCGCGCGTCGCGATCATAAGCACCGCGGACGGCTCGCCCGCCTCCGAGGCGGGGCTTCTGCCCGGCGACCGCGTACTTTCTTTGTCTGCGAAAGGGGACCGGCGGGACATCGCGTCGGTCTCCGACCTGCAAACGTTCATTGCGTTCCACGGCGGCTTGCCCGTGACGGTGCTTTACGAACGGCAAGGCGAGCGGCAGACGGCGGTCGCAACGCCTCGTTCGGGTTCGGGGATTCCGGAGCTGCCGTTTGCGCAACCGGCGCTCGGAGTCACCGTCGGTCTTATCGGCACGGTGACGCTTCCACCGCATCGCGCGTTTTTTGAAGGAGCGCGCATGACCGCCGCACTCACCTCGTCCGTCGTTTCTTCATTCGGCATGCTTGCCCGCGATGCGTTCCGCGGCGCAGCCGACCTCGCGACGCTCACCGGTCCCGTCGGCATCGCGGGTATCATCGGCGACGCAGCGGATTTCGGAATTATCTATCTTCTCGGGCTGACCGCGTTCATTTCCATTAATCTCGCCGTCATAAACCTCCTGCCGCTTCCCGCTCTTGACGGCGGCCGACTCCTTTTTCTTTTGATAGAAGCGGTGAGGGGTGCGCCGCTCAATCCGCGCGCGGTTACCATTGCGCATGCCGTCGGGTTTGCGGCTCTCATCATCCTCATGCTCGTCGTCACCTTTAACGACATCGTCCGCATCGTTTCCTGATCACCGCAAGATCGCCGCGGCCGTGCGACGCGCGCCTGTCAATTTCCATGAAAAAATCCCGCGCTAGTGCGGGAGATTTTTGGTGTGATGACGCACCACGGAAATGATCATGTCTGCCCATCCGGTTGCGTTCCCGACGAGCCAGTCGGCGTATTGTTGCCGCTTTTCGTCGGTGTCAAGCGGCGGCGAGAATGGATTTTGAACGGTCGTGTGCGCAACGCCCGCGCGAAGCTCCTGCCGACACTCGGGGTCGGGTTCAAAAAACCACGGAAAGAACACCGCTTTGTACCCGCGCCGCCACGTTTCGCTTTTGTCGGGAAACGCCTTGGAAAGCGCAGCGTCTGCTTCCGTTTCTGAAAGACATACGCGCTTGCTGAAGCTTAACTTGTTAAACGGGCCGTGCGTATGGCTCATTGCCATTTCTCCGCATCGTCTCTTGTTCTGTATAGCACGGCGAAGTTTGAATGAAAAGCGCTTTTGGGCTATCATAGAGCAATGCGATTTTCACATCTTTTTACCGCAACGCGGCGCGATGCGCCGAAAGATGAAGTTGCAAAAAACGCGCAGCTTCTTGTCCGCGCCGGATTCATCCATAAAGAAATGGCGGGTGTTTATTCGTATCTCCCGCTCGGCTTCCGCGTCCTTAAAAAAATAGAGAACATCATCCGCGAGGAAATGGACGCGATCGGCGGGCAAGAGGTGCTTTTGACGGCGCTTCAGGACCCCGACGTGTGGAAGAAGAGCGGCCGCTGGTCGGATGACGTGGTAGACAACTGGTTCAAGACGACGCTTGCGAACGGCGCGGAGGCGGGCATCGCGAATACGCACGAGGAGCCGCTCACCGCCCTCATGCGGGAACACGTCCGCTCCTACCGCGATCTGCCGCGGTACGTGTACCAGATCCAAGATAAGTTCCGGAACGAACTGCGCGCAAAATCAGGGCTCATGCGCGGGCGCGAGTTCATCATGAAAGATCTTTACTCGTTCACGAAAGACGAGAATGAATTGGAGCGTTTTCACGAGAAATGCGCGGAGGCGTACCTGCGCATCTTCCGCCGCGTCGGATTGGGAGAACTGACATACCGCACCTTTGCATCCGGCGGCGCATTTTCAAAATACAGCGACGAGTTCCAAACGCTCTCGGAGGCGGGGGAGGACACGATCTACGTTGACAAAGAAAAAGGAATCGCGGTCAACAAAGAGGTATATACCGATGAGGCGCTTGCCGACCTCGGTCTCAAAAAAGAAAACCTCGTTGAAGCGAAAGCGATAGAAGTGGGGAACATCTTCAAACTCGGCACGCGTTTTTCGGAGGCGCTCGGACTCACGTATCGGGACGAGGACGGCGCGGAAAAGCCGGTCGTCATGGGTTCATACGGCATCGGACTCGGGCGGCTTATGGGCGCGGCGGTTGAGGTGTTCTCGGATGAAAAAGGAATCGTGTGGCCGGAAGAGATCGCGCCGTTCGCATACCACCTTATTGCGCTCGGCGCCGAGCGCACGGTCCGCGCGCGCGCGGACGAGATCTATGACATGTTCGCCGCCTCCGGCGCGGAAGCGCTCTATGACGACCGCGAAGAAAGCGCGGGGGTAAAGTTTGCGGATGCGGAGCTTATCGGCATTCCGACCGTCATCATCGTAAGCGAAAAAACGCTCTCCGCCGGCGAAGACCGCGTTGAAGTGCGTCGCCGCGCGACGGGCGCGTCCCGCATGGCGCGCATCGGTGACATCGTTACCTGAACCGTGGTATATCTTTTTGTATGGAACTGCAACGCATCAGAGAACGGATACTCCGTTTGCTTTCAAACGATGTCGGCATTGACCTCGGCACGGCGAATACGCTTGTCTATGTGCGCGGTTTCGGCATTGTCATTAACGAACCGTCAGTCGTCGCGTTGAACCAAAAGACGGGTCAAGTCGTCGCCATTGGAGCGCACGCGAAACAAATGCTCGGGCGCACGCCGGCGCACATCACCGCCGTGCGTCCGCTGATAGACGGCGTTGTTTCCAATTTTGAAATCACGGAGGAAATGCTCGCGTATTTTTTGAACCGCGTGCACAAACTTTCCCCGCGCTTCATCCGCCCGCGCGTCGTCATCGGCGTGCCGTCGGGCATTACGAACGTGGAAACGCGCGCCGTCCGCGACGCGACGCGCGCGGCCGGCGCGCGCGAAGTGTTCATCGTTGAAGAGCCGATGGCGGCGGCCATCGGCATTCAACTGCCCATCCACGACCCCGTCGGCTCCATGGTGGTTGACATCGGCGGCGGAACAACCGATATCGCGGTCATTTCTTTGGGAGGTATCGTGCAGTCGCGGAATGTCCGTATCGCCGGCGACCGTTTTAATGAAGACATCATTTCTTACATCAGGAATGAGTTCAAGATCTTGATCGGCGACCGGACCGCCGAAAGCATCAAAATTGCCATCGGCTCGGTGTTGCCCGGAGATGCGCCGGTGGAAGCGGCGATCCGCGGGCGCGACCTGGTGACCGGCCTTCCGCGCGAAGTCATCGTCACCGACACCGACATCAGAGAGGCGATCTCGCCGTCTATTGCGGTGCTTACGGAGTCCGTGAAGGAAGTGCTTGAAACGACGCCGCCCGAGGTGCTTGCGGACGTCATGACACGCGGCATTATGCTGGTGGGAGGCGGAGCGTCTCTCGGCGGGCTGACGACGCTCCTTGAGGGTGAGCTTAAAATACCCATTCACGTTGCGCATGACCCGCTGACCGCCGTCGTGCGCGGCACCGGCGTCATCCTTGAGCGTATCCACGTCTATCGCGAAGTTCTCATCACGCAGGAGGACGATTTTCCTCCCACCGAATAGATTATGCCGCGCCGCGCACTCTGGTTCATCGGAGCCGTCATCATTATTGCGGGAGCGCTGTGGCGCTTTGATTTTTTGGCGGCGCCGCTCCGAACGGGCGCCCTCACGGCGTTCGCGCCGGCGTTTCGCGCCGGCGCGGACATTTCTGACGGCGTTATGCGGATGCGCGCGCGGCTCCGTTCCCAGGAAGAACTGGCGGAAGAGAACGCGCTCCTTCGCGAAGAACTCAATCGGGCGACGACCGAAGCGCTCCTCGCGAAGCGCCGCGCGGAGGAGAACGAATCGCTCAAAGAGATCTTCGGCCGCAGCGGCAACCGTTCGGGAGCGCTTCTCCTTGCCGCCGTCCTCGCGCGGCCCAACCGGTCGCCGTACGACACCTTTCTCATTGATGTCGGTTCGGAATCCGGCGTCAAGGTCGGCGACCGCGTATTCGTTCTCGGCGACATCGTTATCGGGACGATTGATGTCGTTTCCGGCTCTGCGTCCCGCGTCAAACTGTTTTCATCTCCCGGAGCCGTGATAGACGTGCTCTTCGGTTCGGAACGCATAAGCGTTCCCGCGCGCGGCATCGGCGGCGGCAATTTTGAAGCGCGCCTGCCGCGCGGCGTTGATATCCGCGAAGGGGACATCGTCGCGTTTCCCGCCATCAGCACCGACATCGCGGGCGTCGTTCAAAAAGTGCTCGGCGATCCGGCCGACTCATTCCAGACAATTCTTTTCAAAAGTCCCGTTAACGTGTACGAAACGGAATGGGTCGAGGTATTGGTGGGCGAGCGCGTGCACACGCTCTAAACTATGCGCCGCCTGTTCGCCAATGCGATACTTGCCGCCGCCGTTGTTTTTTTGCCGTGGTGGGCGGCGGCCATCGTGGGGATTCTCGCGCTTGCCGCACTGAAGACGTTTTATGAACTCATCGGATGGGCGTTTCTTATTGACCTTCTCTACGGTCAGCCAGTCCCCGCGTATTTTTCCATGCCGTTTCTGCTTACCGTAAGCAGCGGCATTGCCGTTGTCGGCACGGCGTATGCCCGATCGCAACTCCGGCTGGCGTTTCGTTTCTAACGCGTATGTTCCGATACCGTTCATCAGCGCCGCTCCACGAGATCGCCCCCGATGAGATTTTGCTTGATTCGCATAATTTGCCGCAATTTGACCGTCACCAATTCGAGGGTCGGCTTGAACGCCCGATAAGCAGATTGTCTTTCGTCGCGTTGGGCGCATTGTTCCTCGGCATAGCCCTCCTTTTTACCGGTCAGGCGTTCTCGCTGCAGGTGGTGCGCGGAGAAGAGCTTGCGAGCGTCGCGGAATATAATCGCTTGCGCCACACGCCGGTGTTTGCCGAACGCGGCGTCATTTTTGACCGGAACGGCGTTGAATTGGCGTGGAACGAGTCCTTTGCGGACGCCGCCGCCTTTTCGCGCCGCAGGTACATTGAGGAACCCGGTTTTGCGCACCTGCTCGGATTTGTGCAGTACCCGTCAAAAGACGCTTCGGGATTTTATTATCACGACCGTTTCGTCGGCAGGGACGGCGTGGAGCGGTTCTACGACGACGTCGTCGGCGGCAAGGACGGGACGACGATAGTGGAAACGAACGCGCGCGGCGAAATAATTTCGCAGAACGTCTTTGACCCGCCCGTTGACGGCACGGACCTCATTTTGTCGGTTGACGCGCGCATTGAGGAGCGCCTGTATCGCTCGATTGCCGACCTTGCGCATTCCGCGGGTTTTCTCGG
This sequence comes from Parcubacteria group bacterium, assembly GCA_016176785.1. GTDB lineage: Bacteria > Patescibacteriota > Minisyncoccia > Phycocordibacterales > UBA2135 > JACOWN01. The sequence goes on from JACOWN010000007.1 coordinate 15,285, forward strand.
CGGGGCGGGAGTGATGCTTGATGTTTTAAACGGCGAGGTCCTTGCGTTGGTGAGCTACCCGGAGTACGACGCTACGCTTCTCTCGGAGGGCGGCTCGGAGCGGGAGGTTGAGCGCTACACGAATGACGAGCGCACGCCGTTTTTGAACCGCGCCATCGGCGGACTCTACATTCCCGGGTCCATCGTGAAGCCGGTCATTGCGCTCGGAGCGCTTAATGAAGGAGTCATTAACCCCGATACGAAAATTTTGAGCACGGGGTCCATTTCCGTTCCGAACCCTTACGACCGGAAACTCACCTCGGTGTTCACCGACTGGAAAGCGCACGGCTGGGTCGCCATGCGCGAGGCGCTCGCCGTTTCCTCAAATGTTTATTTTTATGAGATCAGCGGCGGCTATCAAGAGCAACGTGGTATCGGCATTGAAAAACTCGCATCATACATGAAGCAATTCGGCTACGGGAGCGCAACCGGCATTGACCTGTTCGGCGAAGCGGCGGGCGTGGTGCCGACACCGGCATGGAAAGAGGAGATTTTTAACGACCCCTGGCGCATCGGTGACACGTACAACACCGCCATCGGCCAGTACGGTTTCCAGATCACGCCGATCCAGGCGGCGCGCGTAGCCGCCGCGGTCGCGAACGACGGTGTCTTGGTAACGCCGCGCGTGAGCCGGAGCGTTCCGGAAAAGAATGCCCGCATCCCCCTTGATGCGCGCTTTTTCGCCGTTGTGCGCGAGGGAATGCGCGAGGCGATCAAGATCGGCACGGCGCAAGGGCTCAACATACCTTCGGTCTCTGTCGCGGCGAAAACGGGCACCGCCGAAGTCGGCGTGACGAAGAAGCGCGTCAACTCGTGGGTCATCGGCTTCTTTCCGTACGAGTCCCCGCGTTACGCGTTTGCCGTTGTTATGGAACGCGGTCCGCGCCAAAATCTTGTCGGCGCTTTATATGTCATGAGGGAACTTTTGTCGTGGATGGCCGTTGAAACGCCGGAGTACCTCGCGCCCCAGCCGCAGTTGTGATTTTCAAAAACGTCAGGTACAATTAACGCATGGAGGAAAAGCATTTTCTTTCGCAGGAAAAACACGACGCGTTGACGGCCGAGCTCGCCGACCTCAAAACGCGCAAGCGGCGCGAGATCGCCGAAAAACTTGAATATGCAAAATCGCTTGGCGACCTTTCGGAGAACTCGGAGTATCAGGAGGCGCGCGAATCGCAAGCGGCGATCGAGGAGCGCATTTCAACGATTGAGACCGTTTTAAAATCCGCCGAGATCGTCGCCGACAGAGGGGGAGACACCATTGACATTGGAAGCACCGTCACGCTCCGCAAGGCGAATTCTTCCGGAACGCAGACCTACAAACTCGTCGGTTCGGAGGAGGCGGATATCGCGGACGGGAAGATATCAAACCACTCTCCGCTCGGCGAAGCGCTCCTCGGGAAAAAAACGGGCGATACGGTGCGCTACCTGACGCCGAACGGCGAGGCGTCGTGCACCATTGTCAAGGTTACGTAACCCGCGCCGCAGACCCCATGTCTTCACTAGACGAGATCCAGGGCGATCGCATCAAAAAACTTCGGCTCCTTAAAGAAGGCGGGATGGACCCGTACCCGTCTTTGGCGCGGCGGACGACCGAGGTCGGTCGCGCGCTTCGCATGTTTGATGCGCTCGCGGGACAGAAAAAGGCGCTCACCATGGCGGGCCGCATCATGTCGCTCCGGCGGCAAGGCGGCCTCATTTTTTTTCATTTCTTTGACGGAACGGGCACGCTGCAGGCGACGCTTAAAAAAGACGACGCCGGCGAGCGGCTGTTTTCGCTTTTTGAAAATGCCGCGGATATCGGCGATTTTGTTGAGCTGGCTGGCGTTCTCGGGATGACGCAACGCGGCGAGCGGACGCTTTTTGCCCGCGCATGGAGAATGCTTGCGAAGAGCATTCGGCCGCTTCCCGACAAATGGCACGGCTTGCAGGACGTTGAAGAGCGTTTTCGGCGGCGGTATCTTGACCTCGCGATGTCGCCCGAAACTCGCGCGCGTTTTCTTAAACGGACAGAAATCATCGCCCTTGTGCGCGCGCTCCTCAACAAAGCGGGATATCTTGAGGTTGAAACGCCGGCGCTTCAGCCGCTTTACGGCGGAGCGAGCGCCGAACCGTTCGTGACGCACCACAATACGCTTGATGTTGATCTGTACCTTCGCATCTCCGACGAATTGTATCTGAAGCGGCTCCTCGTCGGCGGTTTCCCGCGCATCTATGAGATCGGCAAGAATTTTCGGAATGAGGGCATTGATGCGACGCACTATCCTGAGTTCACCATGCTTGAGTTTTATGAAGCGTACACCGATGCGCGCCGACAAATGCGATTTGTCGAGCGGCTTATCAAAACGCTCGCCAAGCGGCTCTACGGCAAGGCGAGCATACGCTTTGACGGAGAGGACATTGACCTTTCGCGGCCGTTCGCCGTCGTGCCGTTCCGCGCGGCGCTCGAGAAATACGCGCACCTCGCGAAGCCGCTTGAAGCGTCCCGCGACGAGCTCTTTCGCGTTGCGAAAGAGCACGGTGCCGCCGCGGCAGAGGGCGACAGCCGGGCGAAACTGCTTGACCTTTTATTCAAAAAACTGTGCCGGCGCCATCTGGTTCAGCCGACGTTCGTCACGGAGTATCCCACCGGCTACCTTCCGCTCGCGAAAGAGAAAAAGCGCATGCGCGGCGTTGCCGACGCGTTCCAGCTCTACATCGGCGGCGTGGAATTGGTCAAGGCGTTTTCGGAATTGAACGACCCCGCGGAACAGCGCAGCCGTTTCCTCGCGGAAGAGCGATTTCGCACCGCTGGCGACGAGGAAGCGCAACGATTGGACGAGGATTTTCTTGAAGCGATGGAATACGGCATGCCGCCCGCGGGCGGCGTCGGCATCGGCATTGACCGTTTGGTCATGGTGCTGACCGATACGAAGAACATTAAAGAGGTAATCCTTTTTCCCGCGATGCGGCCGAAACGGTAGTTGTCTTTTTCGGAGCTGACTGCGGCAGTTGCCCTCCTTGACAAGAGCGTTTATTTTGTGTAGCTTCTTTGCAGAAACAGAAAATCTCCCCGAGGAGGAGCCGTTATGAAGTTGAAAAAAAACGGCTTTGTCATGCGAGTTGCGTACGGCGATAATATGCTGAACGCACTTCGAGTTGCGTTTGGCCGTAATATTCTGAACGCACTTCAACCTCCCGAGTTGCCCAAGCGGGTCAGTGTATGCGCCCTCTTTTGGCGTTTTGTCAAAAATTGTGTCTTAATACCGTTTGGTTACCTCAGCTTCGGCTGCTTTATTCTCGCTATTGCCGTAATGTTTGGCATCACTTTCGTGATCGTATTCTTCTTTGCGCGGCGGCCACCTGTTTTTGCGAACGACGACAAAGGGAAAACGCTCGTGTTCTACAAGAAATGGCCGACGCTTGCTGGCCATCGAGTGTATCCAGCCGCCATCTTTTTACTGGCGCTCGCCGCATGGGCGCTTTGGCTTCTCGGCTATGCCTTTGTCGCCTGGGTCTCCGACCCGTCGGTGGGGGTGTGGTTTGCGATAACGGTGTTGCTTGCCCTTGTCGTGTTGCTTCCGGTAGTTCTTTTTTGCATTTTGTTCGCGAGGTTCCTGAAGAGCGAGGCGTGGCAGCTTTTCAAAGAATTCATAAAAGCGAGGAAGCAGAAAATCTGTCCCTTCGTTGACATCGTGGAGTAAGTTGTTTTTCTCGTCATCGGCATCGTTTTACGGCTCGTCAGAGCCGTTTTTTGTTGTGGATAAACCGGTAAAAGGACCGTCCTTTTCGCAAAAAGGACGGTCCTTTGAGGGAGTTATCCACAGGCGGTTTGTGTGGATAACCGGTTTTGCTTGGTGGGTGAAAGTGGAGTACAATAATAGACAAGTGGTAAGAAGTGGAAAAAATGCTCATTGGTGAATACCGCCATTCCATAGACGCAAAAAAACGGCTTTCATTGCCGGCGAAGTTTCGTAAGGAGATCGGCGGACAAGTGGTGGTGACGCGCGGATTTGATACGTGCCTTTACATTTACCCGCTCAAGGAATGGAGCCGCGTTACCGAAAAATTGCGCGGGCTCTCCATGGGCCAGCGCGACCAGCGCGGCGTAAATCGTTTTATGCTTGGCGGCGCCGTGGAAGCGGACGTTGACGCGCTGGGGCGCATCCTTGTTCCCGATTTTTTGAAAACATTCGCGCGTCTTTCAAACAAAGTGGTGCTCGTCGGCGTGAACGACCACGTTGAGATCTGGGATGAAAAAACATGGAACGCATATCGTACTCGCATTGAAAAGAAGGCGGATGAATTGGCCGAGAAGTTGGGCGAGATAGGAGCCATTTAGGAGATTATCGCCGTTATTTTTAGTTTGCGGCTTTGAGGAATGGGGCCAGAGAAAATAATCGCTGAAATTCATGCACATTCCCGTTCTTTTACACGAAAGCATTGAGGGACTTGCGGCGCGGGAAGGCGATGTCGTGCTTGATGCAACGGTTGGGGACGGCGGCCATGCCCGCGCTCTCTGCGAGCGCATCGGGGCATCGGGGCGGCTCATCGGCATTGACTTGGATGAAGACGCGCTTACCGAGGCGCGGCGCGCGCTTGCGAACTCCCCCTGCCGGCACGACCTCTTTCAGGCGAACTTCAGGGAATTAGACGGCGTACTAAGGCGAGCGCACGTGAAAGGAGTGCAGAGAGTTCTTTTGGACCTTGGCATGCGTTCCGACCAGCTCGAACGTTCCGGACGAGGTTTTTCTTTCCTGCGCGACGAGCCGCTTCTCATGACTTTTGAAAAAATATCGCCTGATAGCACGATGCGCACGGCCGCGGCAATCGTGAACACCTGGCCGGAGGAGGACCTCGCAAAAATTTTCCGTGAGTACGGCGAAGAACGGCACGCCGACCGTATCGCCGCCGCGATCGTCCGGGCGCGGAAACATGAACGCATCATCGGGACGCGCGCATTAAGAGACATCGTTACGGGCGCCGTGCCCCCGCGAGGACGCGCCGGACAGAGGGACCCCGCTACGAAAACATTCCAAGCGCTCCGCATCGCCGTGAACGATGAACTGGAAGCGCTTCGCGAAGCGCTCCGCAAGAGCGCGGAGGCGCTCCTCCCCGGAGGCCGCATCGCCGTCATTTCTTTCCACAGTTTAGAAGACCGTATCGTTAAATTATTTTTTAAACAGCTGGCGGACGAAGAATCATTCACCGTCATAACCAAAAAACCCGTTACGCCGTCGCGTGCCGAGAGCGAACGCAACCCACGCGCGCGAAGCGCAAAGTTGCGCATCGCAGAACGAATATCCCGATGAAAAACGTCATTCCAACCATCACCATCCAGACCAATACTCCCGCCAAGATGCTCTTTTGGGGGCTCGTGAGCGCGCTTGCGGCAACGGTTGCCCTGTATATGTATTTTGTCAACGCGACAGTCGTGTACATCGTCATGCGGGATGACGTGGAACGCCGCATCGGGAGCGTCCAGTCGTCACTTGGCGAGCTTGAGGCGCGATATGCTTCGCTCCAAAACTCTCTTTCCGTCGCTCGCGCGCGCTCCCTTTCGTTTGAGGAACCGGCGGAACGCACGTTTGCCGCTCGCAAACGTCTCGTCACCACCTTGGTCGGCGAGTAGTGTTTTGATATACTGGATTTTCCATTATGGCGCACGATGGTTCAACTTTCCGCGTCCGTTTTCTCTATATCCCCGTCTTCCTGCTTGCCGGCGCGCTCGTGGGAAAACTTTTTTTCGTGCAGATGTTGTACGGCAGCGAACTCCGAGAACGCGCCGCGGAACAATACATCGCCCCCGTTGCGCAGGCATTTGACCGCGGGTCAATTTTTTTTGAGCGGAAGGACGGGACGCTTTTCGCCGCGGCAACGCAAAAGAGCGGTTTTACCGTCGCCTTAAATCCGAGCGAGATCGCCGATGCGGCGGCGGTATTCCGTCTCCTCGTTCCGCTCCTGCCCAATCTTGACGAGACGGCGTTTTTTTTGAAAGCGGGCAAACGCAACGACCCTTATGAAGAGATCGCATGGCGCATTCCCGAAGAAAATGCCGTCGCCATTGAAGAGGCGCGCATCACGGGGGTGCACTTGTATCGCGATAAATGGCGTTTCTATCCGTCAGGAACGCTCGCGGCCCAGGCGCTCGGCTTCGTGGGATTTGACGGCAAAAATTTGAGCGGACGCTACGGAGTAGAGAGATACTACAACGACTCTCTTGAGCGCGACGCAAACACGCGCCGCATCAATTTTTTTGCCGAGATGTTCGCTAACATCGGAAGGTCGTTTTTGTACACGCGGGAATCGCGCACCGGCGATGTCGTGTTGACGATAGAGCCGGAAGTTGAGCGGTTCGTTGAAGCGGAGCTCGCAGCGCTTTCGTCGCGGTGGCGAAGTCGAGCGGCCGGCGCCATCGTCATTGAACCGAAGACCGGCGCTTTGCGCGCTCTGGCCGCATACCCCACATTTGATCTGAACTCCTTTCAGTCCGAAAGCGATTACGCCATTTTCGGGAATCCGTTGGTGGAAAACGTGTATGAACTCGGTTCCATCATGAAGCCGCTCACGCTCGCGGCGGGATTTGATGCGGGCGTTGTGGCGGCCGAGACGACCTACTATGACCGAGGGTATGTGCTTTTTGACGGGGCGCGCATAGAGAACTTTGACGGAAAGGGGAGGGGAACGGTTGACATGCAACATGTTTTGAACGAATCGCTCAATACCGGAGCCGTGTATGTGATGCAGCAGTTGGGCGGCAGGCGGTTCGCCGATTATTTGCTCGCGTTCGGCCTCGGCGAAGAGACGGGCATTGACGTGCCGAACGAAACGCACGGGCTCGTCGGCAATCTCTCAAGTTCCCGAACCGTTGAGTACGCGACGGCGTCGTTCGGGCAGGGGATAGCGGTGACGCCGATCGCCATGGCGCGGGCGCTCTCCGCGCTCGCGAACGGCGGCGTCTTGGTAACGCCGCACGTCGTTGACCGCGTCGTTTCAAAGATAGGTTCAACGCACCCCATCACCTACGGGGGGGAAACCCGCGTTATCAAAAAGGAGGCGGCGGATGAGATAACGCGGATGCTCGTCAAGGTTGTTGACGTGGCGCTCGCCGGAGGGACGGTAAAACTTGCGGGATACAGCGTCGCCGCGAAAACCGGCACGGCGCAGATCGCTCGTCCGCAAGGGGGCGGCTACTACGAAGACCGTTTTCTGCATTCCTTCTTCGGGTATTTTCCCGCGTATGACCCGCGTTTTCTGATTTTTTTCTTTATGGTTGAGCCGCAAGGAGTCCGGTACGCGTCGGAGACGCTCACGAAGCCCTTTATGGACACGGTCAAGTTTTTAATCAATTATTACGAAATACCGCCCGACCGATAGTCGCCGCGGCATGTATCGCGCATAGGCAACGATGCTGAAAGATATACTCAAAAAAACGGTTGTTTTCATACTCACTCTTGAAGCGAGGGCTGTTTTGAAAAAGTACAAACCCCGCATCGTCGCGGTGACGGGGAGCGTGGGGAAGACGTCCGGAAAAGACGCGATACGCGCCGTGCTTGAGCCGCATTTTTTTGTGCGGGCGAGCGCAAAGAGTTACAACAGCGAGATCGGCGTCCCGCTCTCAATTCTCGGAAGCGAGAACGGATGGGAGAATCCATTCGCGTGGTTTGCCGTTTTCTGCGAGGGGCTCGCGCTTATTTTTTTGAAAAATCATTATCCAAGTTGGCTCGTGCTTGAGGTCGGCGCCGACCGACCGGGCGATATTCAAGCGTTTACCCGATGGATTGCGCCCGACGTCGTCGTCATAACGCGCTTTGGGGAGGCGCCGGTCCACGTTGAGTTTTTTGACTCGCGCGATGCGTTGGTCCGGGAAAAATCGCATCTTGCGCATGCCGTAAAAGCGGACGGCGTCCTTGTGCTCAATGCGGATGACCCCGACGTGGCGCGATTGCGCGAGAGCATACACGGCAGGCGTCTTGTTGCCTACGGCATGAGTGAAGGCGCGAACGTCCGCGGCTCGCACGCAGAGGTGCGTTTTGAAGACGGGGAGCCGGTCGGCATGCAGGCGAAGGTGGCGTATGACGGGAACGTTTTTCCGCTTGTCATGCGGGGCACGCTCGGCATGCCGATACTTGAGGCGGCGCTTGCCGCGCTTGCGGTCGGGTCGGCGCTCGGCGTCAATCTCGTCTCCGCGCTCCCCGCACTCGCCGCGTTCCGCGCTCCCCCCGGTCGCATGCGTCTTATCAAGGGACTCAAGGGGAGCGTCATTATTGACGACTCGTACAATTCTTCTCCCGCCGCGGCGCGCGCGGCGCTTGAGGCGCTGGCGGAGCTTCAGGTAACGGGGCGGAAGATCGCGGCATTGGGAGACATGCTTGAACTGGGGAAAGAAAGTGTTTCGGAACATAAAAAAATCGGCGCGCTCGCCGCGACCGCCTGCGACGTACTCGTCACTGTCGGCGTGCGGGCACAGATTATGGAGGACGCCGCGCACGCAAAACGAATGAAGAAAGGCGCCGCATTCCACTTTGATACGGCGTTTGAGGCGGGGGAGTTTTTGGCCGGTTTCGTCGGGGAAGGAGACGCCGTTCTCGTGAAGGGTTCGCAATCGATCCGGATGGAGCGCGTGGTTAAGAAAATTATGGCGGAGCCGGAGCGGGCGGGGGAATTTTTGGTGCGCCAAGAGCCGGAGTGGCGGCGCCGCTGACTATTTTAAAGATAAAGAAGGCGCGTGCGGAGCGGCAAATTTTTGTAACTTTGTTTTGTTTGTTTTTTGGTTGCGGTGCGCGAGCCTCGCGGTTTTACTGTATTTTTTCAAGCTTGTAGGTTGTCGGCGCTTTTGCAAACCACTTCTCAAGTTCGGGGAGCGCGAGAAGCCCCTCCTGCGCACCGACATATTGGACGACGGAGGCGGAGTTTATCGGAGCCAAAGCGAACGCTTCGGGCAGGGTTTTTCCCAATGCCATGAGCGCGGTCAAGGTTGACGCGAATGCGTCTCCTGCGCCGGTCCTGTCAACCGGCGGCGCGGGGTCGGGGTACATCGGCATATGCCACATATCCGCGCCGTCGTGCATGTATGCGCCATTCGGGCCATCGGTGATGAAAATGACTTTTGGCCCCAGCGCTCGCATTTCCGCAAGGAGTTTTTTGATGTCATCTTCGCTTGTGTTCAAGATCCGCCGCGCTTCTTCAACATTGCAGAAAAAAAGCTCCGTCACCGCATACACGTCCTTAAGCGTTTTGTGTCCGAGCCGGACTTGAAACGTGCCGGGCTGGAAGGCGAGTTTTATCTCCGGATGCGCCGTGAGATAATCGGCGATCGCGCGGTGGAACGCAAGGGTCTTTTCTCCGACCGAAGACAGGTAGAGCCATTTCGGCGAACCGATGTCCGGCAATTCGTAAGAGTACTCCTGATGCTTTACCAAAATCGTCCGTTCCTCTTCGTACCACAGCACAAAGTGATAATTACTTTTTTCCCCCTCATGGACTTTTACAAAATCGGTCGCAACGCCCTCTTTTTTGAGCCGCTCAATTTTGAGGTTGCCCCGCAGGTCATCGCCCAAATTGGTAACGAGCGCAGAAGTAAGGCCGAGGCGTCTTGCCGCGACCGCCGCGTTCGGGCTGTTGCCCACCGCGGGAACTTCAATGAGCTCGTCGTATTCAATCTTGTCCCCGAAATTGAAACAGATTTTTTTCTTGCGCGAGTCCTCTCGCTCAATAGCCGCGTCATCGCCCGAGAGGCGGATGAAGGCGTCGGTGGTGATGTCGCCCACGGCGACGAAGTCAAAATCTTTTCCCATACTTTTCATGCGACCGCTTGACCGCATATTTTATACTACCACATCGTTTGTTTTGTGTGGAATGGGGATGTGGTACACTATACGGAATGCAGACGCTCAAAGAACACATCGCCGACGCCGCGGCGCGCAAAAAAGCAGTCGGGCATTTTAATTTCTCCACCGTTGAAGTGTTATGGGCGATTTTTGAAGCGGCAAAAGACCTTGGCGTCCCCGTTGTGGTCGGCGCCTCCGAGGGGGAGCGTAAGTTTGTGGGCGTAAAACAGGCGTCCGCGCTTGTTAAAAGCATTCGCGAGGAATATGACTATCCGATTTTCTTGAGCGCCGACCACACATATTCCCTTGAGGGGGCAAAAGAGGTGGTGGATGCGGGGTATGACATGGTTATTTTTGACGGTGCGCGTCTCTCGCTTGCGGAAAACATTGAAATGACGAAGCAGGCGGTTTTATACGCGCGTTCGGCCAATCCAGGTATCATCGTTGAGGGGGAGCTGGGATACATCGGAGCATCATCCCGCCTTTTTGACGAAATTCCCGCCGATGTTGCGACGATGAGCATGACGGAACCGCCGCAGGCGCGCGAGTTCGTCGCGAAGACGGGCGTTGACCTCCTTGCGCCGGCCGTCGGCAATATCCACGGCATGCTGAAACGGGGACCGAATCCGCGCCTTGACGTCAACCGCATCCGCGAAATACGGGAAGCGGCCGGCGTGCCTCTTGTGCTTCACGGCGGTTCGGGCATTTCGGACGAGGATTTTTCGCAAGCAATCTCAATGGGCATGGCGATCGTCCACATCAATACGGAGATCCGCGCGGCGTGGCGGGGCGCAACGCAGCTTTTTCTTGAAGCGAACCCTGACGAGGTCGCGCCGTATAAGATCCTGGAGAGCGCGAAGCGGGAAGCGCGGGGTATTGCGGAGAAACGGCTGAGATTGTTTAACGACCTATGATATAAGAACCATGCCGACAGTTTTTGTCACCCGAAAAATCCCCGAAACGGGGCTCAAACTGCTCCGAGAGAAGGGATATGAAGTGGATACGTCCGAAAAGGACGGCGTTTTGACGAAAGAAGAATTGATCGCCGCGCTGCGGATGAAACCCTACGACGCGGTGCTGTGCCTTTTGACCGACACGATAGACGCGGCCGTTTTTGACGCGGCGCCCTCGGCGAAAATTTTTGCGAACTACGCGGTCGGGTTTGACAATGTTGATGTCGCGGAAGCGAAGCGGCGCGGCGTTGTCGTCTCAAACACGCCGGATGTTCTGACGAATACGGTTGCCGAACACACCTTTGCCCTTATGCTCGCAATCGCGCACCGGATCGCCGAGGCGGACCGTTTTACCCGCGCGGGGAAATACGAAGGATGGGCGCCGGAGCTTTTACTCGGAACAGGTGTATCCGGAAAGACCCTCGGCATCTTGGGCGCGGGGCGCATCGGCGCGCGCGTTGCCTACCACGGCGCGAAAAGTTTTGATATGCGGGTGCTTTACTATGACGTCAGGCGGAATGAGGCGATTGAAAAAGAAGTGAACGCGGAGTTTCGCGATAGCGTTGAGGCGGTTTTGAAAGAAGCGGATTTTGTGACTATCCATGTGCCGCTTCTTTACTCAACGCGGCATCTCATGAACCGCGCGCGGCTCGCTCTGATGAAGCCGACGGCCTATCTCGTGAACACGTCGCGCGGGCCGGTCATTGACGAGGCGGCGCTTGTGGAAGCGCTTGGAAACGGGGTTATCAAGGGCGCGGCGCTGGATGTTTTTGAGAATGAGCCGGCGCTCGCCACCGGTCTTTCCGAGTTGGAGAATGTCATTGTGACGCCCCACATCGCTTCCGCGACTGAAGAGGCCCGCTCGGCGATGTCCCGTCTCGCGGCAGAAAACATTATTGCGGTTTTGGAAGGAGAAGAAGCCCCGAACGCGGTCAGATAGTGAAAGATATTATCACGTGTTTGTCGGAACATGTCGTTTCAACAAGCATTCTGACGGCAGACACTTGGCAGGAGGGCGGTAATTTGTTATACATAACGCAGGAAGTGAAAGTCCAGTGTGCACTGGGCTTTGTCCCTCGACAAGCTCAGGGACAATCCCAAACCCAAGAAAAGGAGGAAGGACAAATGGGAAAGCTGTGCAAGGATCAGAGGGAAACCCTGATTGGCAAGTTGGCCGCCCTGTTCTCAGGGGTTACGGCCGACGAGATCGACGAAGTGGTGGACGCCACCAAGACCCTTCTCACGAGTGAGGCCAAGGAAGCCAAGAACCGCGAGCGCCTGGAGACCTTTGATGGTCAGGTCAAGACCTTGATCGACAAGGGCTACCCCGAAGCGGCCGGCATGGAGAAGGATCAGTTCCTCGGGTATGTGAACCCCCTCAGGGACAAGTTCGAGATCGGCGACATCATCGTCATCCCCGAGCGGATCGTCTCCATCCCCAAGCAGATGTCGCTGGTGAAGCTCGCCGGCAAGACGGGCTATACCCGCCTCAACCTCGGCGTGCTCACGCAAGCCGATGGTGTCGAGACCCCGAATGTCCCGTACCTGATTCGCGATGTCGAGGACGGGAGCGCCTGTCGGAACACCTCTCCCGGCGACTGCGTCAAGCAGTTCAAGAAGCAGGGACGGTTCGGACTCGTCACGGAGGAAGGGATCGCCATCGTCACCCACAAGCCGGAGACGCTCTGCGATCACTACATCGATCTCCCCGGCTCCCGCTATTATGGCTCGGGCCATGTGCCGCTCTTGTGGCTCAATGTCGGTCGGCCGAAGCTCGACTACAACTGGGCTGTCAGCGACATCTCGAAGTGCGGTTCCGCGTCCTGCGGTAGTCGCTAGGACTTTGGACTTTGGGCCCTTGCCGTGCCCGCCGTAGGCGAGGCTCGCCAAAGGCGGCAGGTCGCGTCACGCGACACAACGAGGGCAGTTCGATGCATCACGCACGATCTGCCCTTTTTTTCTATCTTTTTATTCAAAAAAGCGGTAAATAAAAAACATGATGTTTGTTGCGCACAAGAGAGAAACCGCACTATACTTTCGTAAGACGTACAAGGAGGGTCACTCATCGCGTGTGAGCGCATGTGGATGATGCTTCGGACGTGAGGAGCGCGTCGGAATCGCTCCATAACCGCGTCTCTTTGCTTTCGCCACCCACTTTACCACTGCGGAGTGGGTGTATCCGAAATGTCTCGCCGCCTTTCTCGTCGACCACCCGCGACGGACCAACTCCACCGCTTGTCCCCGAACTTTTGGCAGTTCGGGATTTAGTGCTATATGCCATATGCACTTCATGCTAACCCCCAGGGTGGTTCCAAGCTATTGAACCATTACGGACACTTGACAGGAGGGCAGTAATTTGTTACACGTAACGCAGGAAGTGAAAGTCCAGTATGTGCTGGGCTTTGTCCCTCGACAAGCTCGGGACAATCCTGAGCGAAGTCGAAGGATTGACAACGGAATAATCTCCGCCTACGCATAAAGCTACGGCGGACAGGCCAAACCCAAGCAAAGGAGGAAAGACCGATGGGAAAGCTGTGCACGGATCAGTTGATCGGGAAGTTGGTCGCCCTCTTGCGAGAGGCCGACTCGGAGGAGTTCGATGACGCGGTGACGCAGGCCAAGGGTCAACTCACGGCAGAGTCCAAGCAGGCCAAGCGGAACGACCTCGAGAAGCTCTTCGACGCTCAGATCGCGACTCTCAAGGATCGCGGCGTCCCCGAGCAGATCGTGGAGATCCTCCAGAACCAGAAGGGTTCGGTGGTGAAGAAGGCGAGCGAGTTCGGTGGTGAAGAAGGCGAGCGAGATGGCGATCGGAGACGGCAACATTCCGTTTCTCCCCGTCATCCCCCGCTCCCCTCGGAGCCCCTACGACCTCATGGCCATGGTGCGAAACGGTTCGAAGGTGGGCTACGCCTACCTCAACCCGACGCAGATCTCCGATGTGGTGGACGCTCCCCAAGAGCCCTACTACATCTACGATGTCGAGGACGGCAACATCACCCGTGGCAAGTCGCCGGAAGACGCCCTAAAGATCTTCAAGCAGCAGAAGCGGTCTCCGCTCACTGCCGCCGAGGTCATGGCGCTCGCGACTCACACGGATGTGCTCTCGCGGCACTATGTGTGGGCTACCGGCTCCCGCTATGAGTTCGCCGCCCGGGTGCCGAATGTCTATCTGGGCGGCGGTCGGCCGAAGCTCGGCTGGGACTGGGTCGGCGACTCGCTTGGCCACTGGGGTTCCGCGTCTTGCGGTAGTCGCTAGGACTTTGGACTTTGGGCCCTTGCCTGCCCGCCGATTTTTTCCCCCCGCCGTAGGCGAGGCTCGCCAAAGGCCAAGAGAGAAACCGCACTATACTTTCGTAAGACGTACAAGGAGGGTCACTAATGGCGCGCAGGCCGAAGCAATCAGAAGTTGAAAAACGGCGCCGCGAGGCGTTGCCCGACCTCCCGTATTTTGACCGCGCGACGCTCGTGGAAGCGGGCGATGTTTTTTCGGGATACGCGGACCGATGGATAGGCCAGTATAAAGAAGGATATTGGGAGCCGCATCATATCCTGGCCCGACTCGTGGAAGAAGAGGTCGGCGAGCTGTCGCGCGAGGTGAACCACGAATTCGGCCCGAAAAGAAAAAAGAAAAGTGAGATCGCCGGAGGAGTTGCCGAAGAACTGAGCGACATTCTGTTCACGATCGTCTGCCTCGCGAACTCCCGGGGCATCAACCTCGGCGCTTGCTTTGCGGACACATTGGCGAAGTACAATAAACGCGACACCGGGCGGTTCAAAAGAAAGAAGTGACAACGCGCTCAACCCGGGGGCGCATTTTTTAATGCCGATGCCCCGTGTCAGCCGCGCGTTTTTTTGTTTTCCACACCGGCGCATAGACCCCCGACGATTCCCGCTGGTATACTTTGGCTATGGACGCCTCCTCATTCCTCACCGTTTCCGCATCGCTCGCAGGCGTCATGCTCGGCGTAAGTTTTTGGCCGCAGGTCTACAAAGTATATCGTACCAAAAGCGCGCGCGACCTCTCCATCTGGATGGTCGCGCTGCTTTTATGCGCCTCCGTCGTGTTTTTTATTTACAGCATCTATTTTGTCCAGTGGCCGTTCCTCATCGCGAACGGCTTGGGCATCCCCGCGCTCCTGTTGCTCGTTCTTGGGTATGTGAAATATCGCGACCGCCGGAACGAACAAGGGAATGAATGGGAGGGGGTTGTGGCGGTGGACCGGGCCGAACTTGAGGAAAGCGCCCCTGCGGTTGATTTTTTTGCCGAAAAATCATAGGATAGGAACGATGGAAACACCTATCCTGCGCGCGGAAAAACGGGATGTGAAAACGAGGGCGGACGCGGTGCGAAAGGGAGGAAAACTCCCGGCGGTTTTTTATGGCCGCAAAGCGTCATCAACACCGATCGCGGTGCCGAAAATGGATTTTTTGAAGGTCTGGCAGCGCGCAGGCGAGTCAACGGTCGTCACGCTCAAAACGGAGGACGGCGACCTGCCGGTCCTGATACAGGATGTGGCGTTTGATCCGGTGCGCGGAGAGCCGATCCATGCCGATTTTTATGTCATTGAAGCCGACCGTCCGGTGGAGGTCAACGTCCCGCTCGTATTTGAGGGCGTGGCGCCCGCGGTCAAAGACCTCGGGGGGACGCTCGTCAAGGTGCTTCGCGAGCTTGAGATCAGGGGACTGCCGAAAGATCTGCCGCACGAAGTTGCCGTCAATGTTTCTTCGCTCATAACCCTTGAAAGCCAGATCACGGCGCGGGACATTCCGCTCCCGCGCGGCATCACGCTCATAACCGGCGCGGAAGAAATAGTCGCCGCAGTCGCCGTTGCCAAGGAAGAAGAAGTGGCGCCGCCCGCCGAGTTTGACGCTTCGCAAATTGAAGTTGAAGAAAAAGGCAAGAAAGAACCGGAAGAAGGCGAAACCCCGGAGGAAACACCGAAGAAATAGCCCCCTCTTTTTTCCTTTTTTCTGCAGCAATGCCGGATATCAGAACCAAGAATTAAGGATCAAAAAAGGCGGTTCGTTCCCTTAACTTTTGGTCCGTGATTCTTGATTCTTGTGATATTTCGTTACTCCGTCAGCATATCCTCGCTCCTCATCGTTTTCCTCGTCTCGGGGTTGGTCTTGCCTGTGCATGCCGAGGTGACGGGCGCCGATGTCCTTGCGCGCCGCGCCGAACTTGAGCAGGACCTCGCAGCTCTTGAAAGAGAAATTGAAGCGCAGCGCGCCGTTCTCCAGGAGAAACAGCGCGAAAAGGTGTCGCTTGAACGCGATATCGCAATTTTAGACGCAAAAATCCAGTCCGCCGAACTTTCCATCCGCGCGCGCAACCTCGTCATTGAGCGCCTCTCGCGCGATATCGTTTCGCGCGAAATAACCATCGGCGATCTTTCCGAAAAATTGTCGCGCGAAAAAGAATCGCTTGCCGAACTTATTCGGAGGACGCACGAAATTGACTCGTATACCATCGTTGAAGTGGTGCTCGCCAACCGGAGCTTGTCGGATTTTTTCCAGGACCTCGATTCGTTCGGCGCCATCAGCGCGTCGCTTCAGGCGTCATTCCGCGAGATCGGCGAGACGAAAGACGCGACGGAACGCGAGCGCAATTCGCTTGCCGATAAGCGCTCCGAGGAGCAAGAACTCCGCCGTTTGCAGGAAATCCAAAAACAGCGCATTGAAAGCGACAAAGGTTTGAAGCGCCGCTTGTTGGCGTTCGCCGCGGGGCAAGAGGCGGAGTATTTGGAGGTCGTCAACGCAAAAGAAAAAGACGCCGCGGCGATCAGAAGCGAGCTCTTTGCGCTCCGCGGCTCCGACGCCATCCCTTTTGAACAGGCGCTTGAACTCGCGAATTTCGCCGCGCGGAAAACCGGCGTCCGCGCGGCGCTCATCTTGGGCGTTATCGCCGAGGAATCAAATCTCGGCGAGAACGTCGGCACCGGCACATGGCTTGCCGACATGCACCCCACGCGCGACCGACCGATTTTTGAAGAGATCACGCGGAAACTCGGCTATCTTCCCGACGCCATGCCGGTGTCAAAAAAACCATGGTACGGCTGGGGCGGCGCCATGGGACCCGCGCAGTTCATTCCCTCAACGTGGGTCTTGTATGAGGACCGAGTTGCCGCAGCGGTGGGGGTCTCGATCGCCGACCCGTGGAAGCCGCGCGACGCATTCGCCGCCGCCGCGCTGCTTTTGAAAGACAACGGCGCGTCAAACGGTTCGTATGCCGCGGAACGTCTTGCCGCGCTTCGCTATTTTGCCGGCTGGCAAAATGCGACGAAACCGTCCTACGCGTTTTACGGCGACGAGGTTATGGAGCTCGCGGCGAAATATCAGAGGCAGATAGACATATTGGGGAGCTCGTAACCCCGTGCATCAATGGAGCAATGGCGGCTTTACAAACAGAACGGGTTTTGTTATAGAGAATAAGACCGTTATTGAAGTGAAGGCGGAATCATTTTATGAAGTCTGACATACACCCGACCTATTACCCGAACGCCACAGTAACCTGCGCGTGCGGCAATTCTTTTACTGTGGGTTCAACGATGGAAAAAATAGAAGTGGAAATTTGCTCCGCGTGCCATCCGTTCTATACGGGGCAGGGGAAGATTTTGGACACTGCGGGGCGCGTGGAGAAATTCAAGGCGCGCCGCGCGACCGCAGAATTGCGGAAGGGAGACCTTGCAAAAAGCAGGGAAAAGAAGGAGGCAAAAAAGGCAAAAAAAACAGAGAGTAAAAAAACAAAAGCCCCCGCGCCCAAAAAACAAAAAACAAAAGCAAAAACAAAAACCGCGAAGTGACCGCTTCGCGGTTTTTGTTGCCGCCGTCTATGCTTAAATTCTTAAGAATTTAAGCATAGACGGCGAGACACGCGAACGGAACAGCCCGCTGAAACTGTGTCTTGACAGAGTCGTGTATGTCTGATATCGTATAATCCGGCACAGTTACCTCTACCTCCCCGCAATGTCGCGGGTAACCATCAGAATAGGAAAGGAAAGAAGACATGGTTGTTCTTTACCAGTGTTGTAAGTGGAGCACGATCGTCTTCGTGCTTCAGGTTGTTATTGCGGCGCTGGCATGGTTGGCGACGACGGACGGCGACGACATTGCCTTCGTCGCCTTCGCCGCCGTCATCTCCCTCTTCCCCGCCGCCACTTTATTCGCCTTCACCATCGCCTTCCCCGCCGCCATCGCCCTCCTCTCCGCCGCCATCGCCTTCTTTATCGCCTTCTTCATCGCCGCCGCCACCTTCCTCATAGCCGACCCCCCATTCACCGCGCTTTCCATTTTTGGCACCACGGCCGCCGTCGTCGGCGTCATGGTGGGAATCGTAAGAATCATACATGAGGCGCGGGCAAACGGCGAGACGGCGCCATGGTGGGCATACGCCGTCGCCCTCGCGCCGGCCATCGGCGCGACAGCGGGGTGGCTCCTCTACCTCCGCTTCAGGAATCGCGCTGCGGCACGGTAGCTTGCCGCAACGCGCTTCTTCCCCCGACCGTGCGCGTGGTCGGGGGATTTTTTTTATGGTATGTTTTACGTGTATGGATTTGGAACAGTACAAAAAGAATCCCAAAACAAAGTATCTCGCAGAGATGTATCAAAAACTTCTTGAGGAAGAAACGAATCTTGACCATCTCGTTGCAGACGACCCCTCAATGGTCGGGCTTGCCGCCGATGAGAAGCGGCGTATCGTCGAACAGCGCGAGGGGGTCTTAAAGCAGATGGACGACATTCTCGCTGGAGGCGGCGAGGAAGCGGCGCCTCCCAAGGAAGTCATTTTGGAAGTGCGTGCGGGAGCGGGGGGAGAAGAGGCGGCGCTTTTCGCCCGGGAACTCGCGGATATGTACGGGCGGTACGCCGGAAATGTCGGCTGGTCGTTCAAAAAAATCGACGGATCGGAGAGCGAACTCGGCGGATACAAAGAGGCGTCGTTTGAGATCAGAGGAGGGGATGCATACGAAAAACTGCGGCATGAAACGGGTGTGCATCGCATCCAGCGCATACCCGCGACGGAAAAGTCGGGACGCATCCACACCTCAACCGCATCCGTCGCCGTTTTGCCGGTGTACAAAACGGCCGGTGTAGAAATTAATCCCGCCGATATTGAGGTTGCTTTTTCCCGCGCGGGAGGGCCGGGCGGACAGAACGTGAACAAGGTGGAAACGGCCGTCCGCATTACGCACACACCGACAGGTCTCGTGGTGCGCTCCACCGCGGAGCGCAGCCAGCAAAAAAACCGCGAAAAAGCGTTCGCGGTGCTTGCCGCAAAACTTGCCGAAATGAAAGAAGAAGAAGAGTTCGCGAAACTTTCGGCGGAACGGCGGGCGCAGATCGGCCGCGCCGACAGGTCGGAAAAAATCCGCACCTATAACATCCCTCAGGACCGCGTTACCGACCACCGCTTGAAACAAAGCTGGCACGGCGTTCCGCGCATCCTTGGCGGAGACATCGGGGAAATAATTGAGGCGTTCCGCGTTCCGGAAGCGTCGTAATCCCCACCGTTCCCTTCCGCGTGCTATACTACAAGTATGGCGTTTTTCTTTTCTCCTCGTTCACATCAAAAGAAACTCGTCGCTCTTTTTGACGTCGGCAGCGCATCCGTCGGCGGGGCGCTTGTCGGGGCGGCAACCGGAGAAAAACCGGTCGTCTTTTCCGCAGTCCGCCGCGACCTGCCGTTCCAGTCGTCGTTTGACATCAAGCGTTTCCGCGCCTCTCTCGGCGAGGCGTTGTCTCTCGTTGCGGCAGACCTCATGCGGCAGGGGATTCCCGCAGTACCGCGGGAGAGCGGATACGCATTTCCGCCCCGCAGGGCATTTTGTTTTCTCTCGGCTCCGTGGCATGCGGCGCATCTGCATCGCATCACTATCGCGCGCGACAGGCCGTTTAAGGTAACGCGGCAGCTCATTGAGCGCGCCCTCCTCGGGGAGAGCGAAGCCGCGGACGCGGCGCGGACGCCGTACGGAGCGCACTCCGACGCGGAACCGATTGAACGGCATGTCGTGCGAACGCTGCTCAATAAATATGACGTTGCGCTTCCCGTCGGCAAAGAAGCGCGGACGGTTGAACTTGACGTCTACATGAGTTTTGCGCCGTCTCCGTTCCTTGCCGACATGCGGCGTCGCCTTGAACGAACGTTGTCGCTTGACCGCGTCAGTATCCACTCGTTCCTCCTTTCTTTTTTTGACGTCGTGCGCAGCGTATGGCACGAAGAAGAACATTTCGTGCTGCTTGACGTAAGCGGCGAAGTCACGGAGGCGGCGCTTATCCAAAGCGGTTCCATCGTTGACACGTTCTCGTTCCCGATAGGCACGCGAACTTTTTTGCGCGCGCTTGCGCGCGCGCACGGCGTTTCTCCCGCCGAAGCGTTGTCGCTTGCGAATGTCTATGCGAGCGGCAGAGGAGCGCGCGGCGCCTCAGGCAGGGTCGCCGAAGCGCTTGAAGCAACGCGCCGCGAGTGGCTGGCCGCCGTACACGGCGGACTCCATCGCGCAACGCGCGGCATCCTCACGCTGCAATCGGTTTTTTTGACGGCAGACCCCCCTTTTGCCGATTGGCTTGCCGAACTTCTGGACAGCGAGGAACTGCGCCGGTTCGCCCCGACACCCGCAACGTTCTCGGTTCGTCCGCTTACGGCACGGACGCTCGCGCCATTTCTTGAGTACCGCGGCCCGCGGACGGCCGACCCTTTTCTTGCGACCGAGGCGCTTCTTGTTTCGCGGGTCGCAGAGGAAGTGCACGGCGGTTTCGGTCTGTGATATGATTATGTGTGCGCAGATATTTTTCTCATTTCCGTAAAACCCCATGTCCAATCGCAAATTTCACGACATACGCATACGGGGGAGTTCACCGAGAGCACCCGCGTCTCCGCGCGGTAAGGCTCGTCCTGAAGAGCGGCGCATGCCCGAGGCGCCGCGCGCACCCGGTCTTTTCCGGCGCATGGTGCAGCCGCCGCGCCCGGGAAAGCCGTCATATTCCCGCATGTTGTTGTGGGGCACCGTGTGCGCCGCTCTCGCGCTTCTTATCGGTTCGTTCTCAACTCTTTTTGAGGGCGCCACGGTTACGATTACGCCGCGCGCCAAAACCATTCCCGTTGATACGACCTTTTCGGCGCGGCGCGCATCCGCGGCGGGCGACACCGACCTCTCTTTTGACGTGATTGAACTCAAAACTTCGGCGAAGAGGGAAATTCCGGCAACCGAAGTGAAGCAGGTTGAGCGCCGCGCCTCGGGACAGATCGTCATTTACAACAACTACAACAAATTCAGCCAGCGTCTGATAAAAAATACCCGTTTTGAAACGCCGGACGGCTTGATTTACCGCATTTACGAATCGGTGGTCGTTCCCGGCCAAAAAGTAGAGAACGGCAAGACGCTCCCGGGGTCCATTGAAGTGACGGTATATGCCGATGCACCGGGAGAAAAATACAACACCGGTCTCGTGGATTTCACCGTTCCCGGATTTAAGGGTACGCCGCGGTTCGCTTCCTTTTACGCACGGGGCAAGACGCCGATCGCCGGAGGGTTTGTCGGCGTCGTCAAGACCGTATCGCAAGCGGAACGAAAACGCGTTGAGGAAGAACTTCGCCAAGAAGTGACGCAGCAGTTGCTCGCGGCGGCGCATGCGCAAGTTCCCGCCGGTATGACGCTTTTTGACAACGGCGTATTTATGAAACACGAAAGCCCTTCGGATGCGGAACAAGAGGACATCGCGCAGAAAACGGTTACTATTGAACAAAAGGCGGCGCTCTCCGCGGTCATATTTCCCGCGCGCGCATTCGCGTATTTTGTTGCCCGAAAACTTCTTTCGGAAACGGAAATTGCCGCAGGCGATATTCTCGAGATCGCGAACATCGACGAGCTGACATTCGCGATAGCGGAAAAGGAAAAAGTTGACCCGTCCAAAGACACGACGCTCCGATTTTCTTTGCGCGGCAACCCGACTTTCGTGTGGCAATTTGATGAAGCGGCGGTACGTCAAAAGTTGGCTGGCAAGCGGAAGGATGAGCTGTCAAGCGTCTTGTCGCAATTCGCGAGTATCACGAAAGCGGAGGTCGCCGCCCGTCCTTTCTGGAAGGCTTCGTTTCCGGATAATGCCTCCGATATTACGATAGAGCAGGCGGTAACGAAGTAAAAAGTTTGGGCTCGTTGACACCGAGCGGGGTTTTTTGCTATTATATCCTCGACACTTCGAAAGAGATGGCGCAACAGAAGCAAGCAGAAAAAGCGATAGGGACAGTGACTGAGGCACTGCCCAGCGCTTTGTTTCGCGTTACTCTGGGGGGCGGCGAGGCCATTCTCGCGTATCTCTCGGGTAAAATGCGCATGTACCGCATCCGCGTCCTCGTCGGAGACAAAGTGGAAGTTGAGCGGGACCCGTACGGCGGCAAGGGGCGTATCGTACGGCGGCTGTAATGCGTCCGTTTTCGTGCATTATGAAAGTAAAAGCATCAGTAAAAAAGATATGCGCAAAGTGCCAGATGGTGCGGCGAAAGGGCCGTTTACATATTATTTGCACGAACCCAAAACATAAGCAGAGGCAGGGGTAGAAAACGGAGAGTGCAAATTTAAGAATTAAAAGTTGCCGAACCGGGCCGTACTCAATACCCAACTTTGTTTTTTATCCTTTAATTTTTACATTCGGAACATGCGTATCGCGGGCATCACAATTCCAGACACAAAACATTTAAGCGTCGGCTTGACGGCGATTTACGGCATTGGCAGGTCGCGCGCGCGCGACATTTTGAAAACTGCCGGCGTGTCTCCCGAGACAAAACCGAAGGACCTCGGGACCGAGGCGGAAAACGCAATTCGCCAAAGCGTCGAGGCGTTCACGATAGAAGGAGAGCTGCGCCGCGAGGTGAGCGCGAACATTAAGCGCCTGAAAGACATTAAAAGTTATCGGGGAGGGCGGCACACGCGCCGTCTTCCGACGCGCGGCCAACGGACAAAAGTGAACTCGCGAACGGTTCGGGGAAATGTCAGAAATACCATGGGTTCGGGAAGGCGCAAGCTTGAAAAGACCTAATTTTTTGGATGGAGAATGGCTCTTTGCTCATCGTGAACGCACATGGGAAAAAAACGCACCGTACAAAAAAAGGGAGGAGGATTTGATGCCGCGCTCAAGGCGCGTGCGCTTTCGCGTACCGCGCGGCGCAAGGTGGGGTCGGGGACGCTTTACATAGAGGCGACGTATAACAACACCAAGTGCGTGCTTGCCGACAAGAGCGGCAATACACTCGCATGGTCGTCATCCGGCAACCTCGGGTTTAAGGGCACCAAAAAAGGGACGCCGTTTGCGGCGGCAAAGGTCGGCGAACTGATGGGGGAGCGCGCGCAGCAGGTCGGCATGCAGGACGTTGCCGTCTCCATTAAAGGAGTCGGAGCGGGCCGAGAATCCGCGTTGCGTTCTTTTGCCGCAAAAGGGGTCAGTATCAGCGCCATTCGTGACCAGACCCCCGTGCCATTCAACGGTCCGCGGCCGCCCAAAAAACGCCGCGTCTAAGCAAAAGAGTTCAACAATGATCACAAGGTATGCCCAGGATTAAACAATTCAAGATCGCCCGCCGGTTGGGAGCACGCGTCTTTCCCAAGACGGAGAACCCGCGGTTCGTGCTGACGCCGCGCCAACGCACGCAGAAACACCGCGTTGCGCCTCTTTCGGAATACGGCACCCAATTGCTGGAAAAACAAAAAGTCCGTTACGCATACGGTCTGCGCGAAGCGCAATTTTCAAACTACGTTAAAAAGGCGATGGGGAAAAAGGGCGCAAACTCGGCGGCGCAACTTTTTCGGCTGTTGGAAAGCCGCGCCGATAACGTCGTCTACCGTCTCGGTCTGGCGAACACGCGCCGCGCGGCGCGGCAAATGGTCTCGCACGGCCATATCACCGTGAACGGCCGGAAGACGACCGTCCCTTCGCAGTCGCTTTCCGTCGGCGATCGGGTCGGCGTGCGGGCCGGAAGCTCCGGAAAAAAACTTTTCCAGGAGATCGAGAAATCGTTTGAAACGCGTACGCCCCCCGCGTGGCTTGCGCGAGACGAAAAAAAACGCGAGGGGGTGGTTTCGGCGGCGCCGTCTCTTGAAACCGGCGGCGAGGCGCTTTTCAACCTAACGTCGGTCATAGAGTTTTATAGTCGTTAGCCATTATTGTTCGCTCATATTTATTATGGAGATTATTCTTCCGTCAAAACCAAAAGTTGTTAAAGAAGAAGGCGCGCGCGGCGCGTACGAGATCGAAGGTCTCTACCCCGGCTACGGCCACACGCTGGGGAACTCGTTGCGCCGCATCATTTTGTCATCTTTGGTCGGCGCCGCGATCACCTCGGTTAAAATCGACGGCGCGAGCCACGAATTCTCAACCCTTGAAGGAGTGAAAGAAGACGTCATTTCCATTCTCCTTAATCTGAAGAAGGTCAGTTTTAAACTTGCGACCGGAGAGCCGCAGGAGGCGCGGTTGAAAGTGAAGGGTCCCAAAACGGTCACGGCAAAAGACATAGAAGCGCCCGGTCAGGTTGAGATTTTGAACCCCGGGCAGTATATCGCGGAAATTACCGGCAAGAACACCGCGCTTGACATCTCCATCCGGATAGAAAAAGGGCTTGGGTATGTATCCAAAAACGTGCTGCAGAAAGAAAAAATCGAACGGGGAACGATCGCGCTTGATGCGGTCTTTTCTCCCATTCGCCGCGTGAATTACGAGGTTGAAAACATGCGTGTCGGCGAGCGGACCGATTACAACCGCCTGCGCATCTCCATTGAAACTGACGGCACTATTTCCCCGCGGGAAGCGCTTGAAGAGGCGATCATGATCATGGTCAAACAACTGAAGGCGATCGTCGGCTTCCAAGAAGAGATGGCGGCAGTCGCCGCTCCGGAAGAGGGCGCGGGGGCGGTCGGAGACCTCGGCGCCGAAGGCGAGCGTCCCGAAGAAGACAAAGAATTCCTAAAAACACGCATTGACACGCTTGGTTTTTCAACACGAACGGCAAATGCGCTCACCAAAGCAAACATCAGAACCGTCGGAGGGCTTGCGCGCAAAAGCGAAAAAGACCTCCTTGATGTTGAGGGAATGGGCGAAAAGGGAGTGCAAGAGATCAAACGAACGCTGTCAAATTTTGGGATTACGCTCAAATAACGCATTACCGTGAGACACCACGATAAGAACAGAAAATTCGGCCGGACGCGGAATGTGCGCCGCGCGCTCATGCGCACGCTCGCGCTTTCGCTCATTTCCGCAGAAGCGATAGTTACGACCGAAGCGAAAGCCAAAGAACTCCGCCCTTTCATTGAGCGGCTTGTCACCAGAGGCCGAAGCGGCACCGTGGCGGCTCGCCGCCTCGTCGCCCAACGATTGGGCGGCAATGCGGACGGCGCGATGAAACTTGTCAAAGAGATTGCTCCGCGTTATAAAGAACGGCAGGGCGGCTACACGCGCATCACGAAAATGCGCGCGCGGATAAGCGACGGCAGCCCCATGGCCCGCATTGAATTCGTATAAGTATAAAAGGCATGAAAATAACTCTTGATGCACGGGGAAAAAAATTGGGGCGCATCGCAAGCGAAGCGGCGACATTGCTTATGGGGAAGGGAGATGCGTCTTATGAACGCCGCCGTGCCGGCGAGACCGAGGTTACAATCGTGAACGCGGCGCGCCTTGACCTCTCGGCTCGTAAGCGCGCCGGAAAACGCTACACGCGATATTCGGGCTACCCGGGCGGCCTTCGGGAGGAATCGCTTGCCGCCGCCATCTCAAAACACGGATACCAAGAGCCGCTGCGCCGCGCCGTTTACGGGATGCTGCCCGCCAACCGTTTGCGGAAAAACCGCATGCAGCGTTTGAGCATCCGCGATTAAAATACGCGGCGTCGGAAGGCGCCACTTTTGTATCTTATGCAAGAAACCGTACCGCATGAAGAATGGAAACTTGAACCGCGCCTTAAGGGGCGGTATGTTGAGGCGGTCGGACGCCGCAAAACCGCCGTCGCGCGGGTCCGGATCACCGAAAGCGCCGCGCGCACGCCGGTTTTTTCGGTGAACGGAAAAGCAATGCGCGATTATTTTCCTACCGATGAAATGAGGGCGATCGCGACGGAGGCGCTCCGAATGTTCGGCGCGCTTAAAGTGTTTGACGTGTCGGCGCACATACGCGGAGGAGGCATCCATTCGCACGTTGAAGCGTTGCGGCTCGGTCTTTCCCGCGCGCTGGTGCTCTATGAAGCCGGACTCCGCGGCCCTCTCAAGAAGAAAGGGCTCTTATCGCGCGACCAGCGCATGAAAGAACGGCGTAAATTCGGAAAAAAGAAAGCGAGGAAGGCCCCGCAGTGGTCAAAACGGTAATTTATTCCAAAGAATGATGAACCCCGGGGGCACGCCCGGGGTTTACCGTTGAGGAAAACTTGACAGACGTGTCTGAAACAACTATAGTATTTTTATGAGTGAAGAAGAAAACAAGGCGCCGGCTCCCGAGGGGGCGGAGGAATCGCCTGACGTTCTCATCGTTGAGACCGACACGGAAGCGGCGGAGGGGTCCCTCAAGGGGGCGGTGAAGAAACTGCGGGACGAGCTCAAGGCGTGCGAGAAAGAACGCCAGGAATATCTCGCCGGCTGGCAACGCGCCAAAGCGGATTTCATCAATGCGCGGAATGAAGAGGAGCGGGCGCGGAAAGAGTTTGCGTCCTATGCGACCGAATCGGTGATGCGCGGATTGCTGCCGGTCTTGGATAATTTTGAACGCGCGCTTAAAGACACGGCGGCGCGAGATGCCGCCTCGGAAGCATGGCGGAGCGGTATAGAACTTATCCATGAACAGATGAAAGAATTGCTCAAAAGATACGGCGTTTCCGCTTTCGCGCCGTCGGAGGGCGAACGTTTTGACCCGGCGCGCCACGAGACCGTCGGGACGGTTCCCGCGCGCACGGAAGAAGAGGACGGTTTGGTGCGTGAAGTCGTCGAGAAGGGGTATATAATGAAGAGCAAGGTCATTCGTCCCGCGCGGGTCAGGATAGCCGTTTTCCAAAAAGAAAAATAATTCGTTTCGCAATCGTAATGCATCTAATTTTTATTTATGACAAAAATACTTGGTATTGACCTCGGCACGACGAATTCCGCGATGGCCATCGTTGAAGGGGGCCGTCCGAGGATAATTGAAAATGCCGAAGGCGGGCGGACAACCCCCTCGGTTGTCGCCGTGTCAAAAGCGGGGGAACGGCTCGTCGGGCTTATCGCGAAGCGCCAGGCGATAACCAACCCCGAAAACACCGTCCACGGCATCAAGCGTTTTATGGGGCATCGTTTCAACGACCCCGTCATCCAGAAAGAAAAGAGCGCCGTATCGTATGATGTCGCAAAAGGCGACGGAGAAGGTGCGAAGGTCCGCATGGGAGACGCGTACTACACGCCGGAGGAAGTTTCGGCGATGATACTTCAAAAGATGAAGCGCGACGCCGAGGCAAAATTAGGCGAAAAAATCACCGAAGCGGTCATTACCGTTCCCGCATATTTTGACGATTCCCAACGGAAGGCGACCAAGGTCGCGGGAGAAGTCGCCGGTTTTACCGTGCACCGCATTTTGAACGAACCGACGGCGGCGGCGCTTGCGTACGGGTTGGATAAAAAGAAGAACGAACGGATCGCCGTATTTGATTTCGGCGGAGGAACTTTTGACATCACCGTGCTTGAGGTCAGCGGAGAAGTGATCGAAGTGAAGGCGACTGACGGCGACAGCCACATGGGCGGCGAGGACATTGACCGCGACATCGTCGCCTTTATTGCGGGCGAGTTCAAGAAAGAAAGCGGCATTGATGTTTCGCGAGACCCGCTCGCGCTCCAGCGGCTCAAGGAAGCGGCGGAAAAAGCGAAGCATGAGCTCTCGGAAACGACGGAATCGGAGATCAATTTGCCGTTCATAACCTCGGATGCAGCCGGCCCGAAGCATCTTGTCATGCGCCTTTCGCGCGCCGCGTTGGAACGCATCGCCGCGCCGTACATCGACAAGGCCGTCGCGATCACGAAACGCGCCCTTGAAGCGTCAAAGTTTCAAATGGACGAAATTGACGAAGTGATCCTCGTGGGCGGCCAGACGCGCATGCCTGCGATCGTCGCCGCGGTGCGCGCGCTCTTCGGCAAAGAGCCGAACAAATCCATCAACCCCGACGAGGTCGTCGCCGCCGGCGCCGCGATCCAGGCGGGGATCATCCAAGGGGACGTTAAAGACATCCTTCTGCTCGATGTTACGCCGCTTTCGCTCGGCATCGAAACCCTTGGCGGGGTGGCGACAAAGGTTATCGAGCGGAACACGACCGTTCCGACGGCGCGGACGCAGGTGTTTTCAACGGCGGCGGACAATCAGACCTCGGTTGAGATCCATGTGATGCAGGGCGAGCGGCCGATGGCGGCTGACAACAAAACACTCGGCCGATTCATTCTGGACGGGATCCCTCCTTCGCCGCGCGGTTTACCGCAAATTGAGGTGACGTTTGACATTGACGCAAACGGCATCCTTTCCGTTACCGCCAAGGATAAAGCGAGCGGCAAAGCGCAGTCAATTCGCATTGAGGCGAGCTCCAATTTGCCGGCGGATGAAATTGAACGCATGAAGCGGGATGCGGAGGCGCATGCGGCCGACGACGAGCGGAAGAAGTCGTTCGCAGAGGCGAAAAATGCGGGAGAAACGCTCGCCTATACCGCCGAAAAAGCGCTTTCGGAAAATAAAGCGCGCATTCCCGCTGACGTAACGGCATCGGTTGAAGAAAAGATCGGCGCGTTGCGCGCCGCGCTCGGCGGCGAAGATGCGGAAGCCGTCAAGACGGCGACTTCCGCGTTGTCGGCGGCGATGCAGAAAATCGGCGAGGCGGTTGCGCGCGGGAAGAGCGGTTCGTCTCCCGATTCCGGCACGCCGCCTTCGCCGGGCACCGACACCGGACCGACGCGCGACGCCGATGTTGAAGACGAGAACGACGCGGGCGGAGAGAAAGCTCCGTAATCCGCGGAACGCGTCCGCAGTTTGCCGTGAAGCGGCGCATCCGGTATACTGGAATGCACAGCCGGCTTCTCCTTCGCCATCCTTATTTTTTGTATGCCAACACGCAAAGATTTCTACGAAATACTCGGGATCGCGCGTGACGCGACGAAAGACGGCGTTAAAAAAGCGTACCACCGTCTCGCGCGCAAATACCATCCCGACAATAAAGAAACGGGCGATGAGGCGCGTTTCAAAGAGATTAGCGAAGCGTATCATACGCTTTCTGACGATAAACGGCGCGCGGAGTATGACGCGTACGGCAACGTTTTTGCCGGCGCGGAAGGATTTTCCGGATTCGGGCCGTTCGGTGGAGCGCAGGGCATGGAGTTTGACCTCGGCGATATTTTCGGCGAGTTTTTCGGCGGCTTGGGGGGAGGAGAACGCTCCCGCCGCATGCGGCGCGGGAGAGACATAACGATTGACGCCGAGGTTTCTTTCGCCGAAGCCGCGTTTGGCACAGAGCGTTCATTTTTGCTCGGCAAAACAGCGCAGTGCGAGGCGTGCCGCGGCACGGGCGCGGAACCGAATACGGAATTGGCCGTGTGCGCGGCGTGCAACGGCCAGGGCCGCGTGCACGAGACGCGCTCGTCGTTCATCGGCACCTTTTCAAGCATCCGCGAGTGCGACGCGTGCCGCGGTGAGGGCCGCGTGCCGAAAGAGACGTGCCATGTATGCCGCGGCATGGGAGTGGTTAAAAAACAAGAAGAGGTAACCATTACCATCCCCGCCGGTATCGAAGACGGCGGCGTCATCAAGATCGGAGAAATGGGAGAAGCGGTCCAGCGCGGCGCATCGGGCGATCTCTATGTCAAAGTGCATGTTGCGCGGCATCCGATATTCCGCCGCGAAGGGCACAATCTCATCATGACGCTTGACATTAAACTTTCCGATGCGCTCCTCGGCGCGACGTATCAGATCGGCACGCTTGATGGCGCGACGCTCAAATTGAAGATACCCGCCGGCGTTACGTTCGGAGAGATATTGCGCGTGAAGGGGAAGGGCGTGCCCATTGAGCGGGGCAAGCGCGGCGACCTCCTGGTTAAACTGAACGTAAATCTGCCGACCGCGCTTTCGCGCGCCGCGAAGGAACTTTTTGAGAAGCTCCGCAGTGAAGGTATTTAAGGACGGTCCTTTTTGAGTTTATCCCCAGAAAACTGGGGATAAACTCAAAAAGGACCGTCCTTGGTGGTCCCCCGATAACCCCGCAGTTGCGGGTTTTTGTTTTAATGATTTTCTTTTGCTATGATGTAAGACATGGGTATCGGGAAAAAGCTCCTGCTCTCGGGCGTCAAACCGACCGGCAGGCCGCATATTGGAAATTATTTTGGCGCGATGAAGCAATTTGTGGCACTTCAGAGCGAGTACGACAGCATTTTTTTTATTGCCGATTATCACGCCCTTACGACGCTTCACGACCCCGTGAAGCTCGCCGAGTACACCCTTGGCGTCGCGCTTGATTATCTCGCCATCGGCCTTGACCCGAAGCGGGCGCTTATCTTCAAACAGTCGGACATTCCCGCGCACACGGAACTCGCATGGATTTTTAATTGCATTACGGCGATGCCGTATCTTTTGCGCGGCCACGCCTATAAAGACGCCGAGGCAAAAAACGAAGAAGTGACCGTCGGCACGTTTGATTACCCGATGCTCATGGCGGCGGACATATTGCTCTACGACACCGACGTCGTCCCCGTGGGGCAGGACCAGAAACAGCATCTTGAGTTTGCGCGCGACACGGCGGAAAAGTTCAACCGTCTTTTCGGAGAGACGTTCAAACTTCCCGAGCCGCACATCGTTTCGGAAGTCGCCGCCGTTCCGGGGCTTGACGGACGCAAAATGTCAAAGAGTTACGACAACACGATCCCGCTTTTTGCGGATGATGACGAAATTGAGCGGCTTGTCATGAGCATCGTGACGGATTCAAAGGGAGAACGGGAGCCGAAAGACCCCGCGGCCGATACTGTTTTTGCGCTCCATCGGCTGGTGAGCGCGGGGCAGTTGGATGAGCTCAAAAAACGCTACGAAGAAGGAACGATCGGCTACAAAGAGTCAAAAGAAATACTCGCCGAAAATATGAAAAAGTTCGCCGCGCCGCTTCGCGAGAAACGAAGAGAGTTGGAAGAAAAACCGGAGTATGCGAAAGACGCGCTCGCACAAGGCGCGGAGGTCGCGCGCAAAAAGTCTGAGGAGAAAATGAAAGAAGTGAGAAGGAAAGTGGGAGTTGCGCTTTAGAGTTTAGTATCTCACGCTCATGCCCCGCATTTACATCAAAGACCTCCATTCCCATATAGGAAACGAAGCCACCGTCTCCGGCTGGGTGGACGTGCGCCGCGACCACGGAAAAATTATTTTTCTTGATATCCGTGACCGAAGCGGCTCAATACAGGCGGTCATTGCGCCCGACGAAGGAATGCTCCTTGAAACCGTTGCGCCGATACGCCCGGAATGGGTCGTGGAGCTCACGGGCGAAGTAAAGAAACGGCCGGAGAAGATGGTGAACGAAGCGCTGCCGACCGGCGACATAGAATTGTCCGTGCGCGCCGTCCGCGTTTTGGGGGAGGCGAAGGAGTTGCCGTTTTCAAAAGACGAGTCGCTCAACTTTGACACCTATCTTGACTATCTGCCGCTCACGCTCCGCACGAAGCGCGCGCGCGCGATCTTTACCGTACAGGCGGAGATCATCCGCGCGTTCCGCGAGTTTTACGAGCGCGAAGAGTTCGTGGAAATCCAAGCGCCCAAACTCATCGGCGAAGACGCCGAGGGGGGAGCGTCGGTCTTTGAAGTGCCGTACTTCGGCCACACGGCGCACCTCGCGCAGAGCCCGCAATTCTACAAACAGATCATGGTGGGCGTTTTTGAAAAAGTATTCATGACGGGGAACGTGTTCCGCGCCGAAAAGCATGCGACGACGCGGCATCTGAACGAATACACGAGCTTGGATGCGGAGATGGGTTTTATTGAAGACCATCGGGACGTCATGAAAACGCTCGGGCGGATGATGCGGCATATCGCGGGGGCGCTTCGCGCGCGCGCGGCGGAAGAATTCGCATTCCTCGGCGCGGAATTCCCGCTTTTGCCGGACGATATTCCGTCGCTCAAACTCCGCGAAGCGCAGCGGGTCATCAAAGAAAAATTCGGCGAAGACGCGACGCACGAGCCGGACCTTTCGCCCCAGCACGAACGATGGCTTTCCGAATATGCGCGCGAGGAGTTCGGGTCCGACTGCCTCTTTATCACCCATTTTCCGATGGAAAAGCGGCCGATGTACACCCGCGAAGACCCCGACGACCCGGGGTATGCGCGCGGTTTTGACCTTCTCTTCCGCGGGCTTGAAGTGGTGACGGGAGGACAGCGCGTGCATGAGTATGACGCGCTGGTTGCCGCGATGCGCGCAAAAGGCCTCGACCCCGACAGGTTTTCGTTCTATCTTCAGGCATTCAAGTACGGCATGCCGCCGCACGGCGGTTTCGGCATGGGGCTTGAACGCCTGACCGCGCGATTTTTGGGCCTTGAGAACGTCAAGGAAGCGACGCTTTTCCCGCGCGAGATAAATCGTATTGACGCTCGTTTGTCGGAGTAGGCGGCGGATAAATCGCGCAACAAGAAAACGCCCCGCGGCGTTTTTTTTGTTTGGAAGCCAGCGGCGGACGCGATATGATACACATAATGGACACGAATGACGCCACACCGGCAAAGGCGGGGGGATTCACCGTGAAGCTCAGCGCGTTTGAGGGGCCGCTTGACCTGCTTCTTCATTTGATAGAAGGGCGGAAACTTCACATCAGCGACGTGTCGCTTGCGCAGATCACGGACGATTACCTCGCGTATCTTGAAAAACTTGAGGAGTTCCCCCTGCGGGACGCCGCGCATTTCATTCTTGTCGCCTCAACGCTCGTGCTCATCAAGTCGCGCTCGCTCGTACCCGCCCTTACGCTTTCCGATGAGGAGGAGGCGAGCATTGAAGACCTGGAAGCGCGCCTCAAGTTGTATCGGGAAATCAAGGCGTTGGGCAAATACGTGGAAGAACGGTTCGGCGCGGCGCAGATTTTTTTCCGCGAGGACGGCCGTCATTTTGAGCCGGTTTTTGCGCCCTCGCGCGAGATCACCGTGGCGCATCTCGCTGCAGCCGTCGCAGAAGTCATTGCGCGCCTCCCGACCGTTGAGGCGATCCCGCAGGCGATCGTCCGCAAGGTCGTGAACCTGGAAGACATGATGTCGGACCTTGCGCGCCGCGTCGCCTCGGCGATCTCAATGAGTTTCCGCGAGTTCGCCGGCGGAGGCGGGGGAACCGACAAAGCGCGCCTCGTGGTTGGCTTCCTCGCCATGCTTGAGCTCGTCAAGCGTGGTATCATTACCGTGAAGCAGGACAGACATTTTGAAGACATTAAAATCGGCGCCGCGGCCCCCGGCGCGCCGCGGTATTTGTAATTTTTTCAACAGGCGTTCTGAATGTTTTATATGGCCGTGTCATTAGAAAAACAAATTGAAGCGATCCTTTTTTTCAAATCCGAACCGATGCGCGCGGATGAGCTCGCGCGGCTTCTCGGCACAACCCCCGATGCGGTGCGTGCGGCGCTCGGCGAACTTGAAACGGCGCTTGCCGGACGCGGCATCCGCCTTCTTAGAAAAGACGACGAGGCCGCGCTTGGCACCGCAGCCGACGCTTCGCCGCTCATTGAACGCATAACCAAGGAAGAGCTTTCCCGCGATCTCGGGAAAGCGGCCGTTGAGACGCTCGCCATCGTGCTCTATCGGGGGCCGGTAACGAAAGCCGAGATTGATTATATCCGGGGTGTGAATGCCGGATTTATCGTGCGCTCGCTCCTCGTTCGCGGGCTTATTGAACGAATTTCAAATCCGAAAGACCAACGAAGTTTTCTTTATCGGCCGACGTTTGACCTCCTCGCGCACATGGGCGCGGCGCGCGTTGAGGACATGCCGGATTACGCCGCCGCTCGCGCGCGCTTCACGGCGTTTGAAGAGTCAATGGAGCGCGAGGCGGCGCACGCGGAAGAAGAGGAGCGTATTGAAACCGCATCCGGTATCCCCCCGACCGAACCCCCGCGCGACACACCACAATGAACGAACGCACCGGACAACGCATAGCGCTTCTCGCGTTCCTCGTTTTTGCTTTTTGGGCGGGGCGGTTTTTGTGGGCGCCGTCGGCTCCCTTGGAAGAAAAAAATGCGGAAATGGCGCCGCCCGACCCGTTTGCAAGCGTTTCACTTGCCGCTTCCGCGGCGGTCGTTTTTGACGTCGCGCGCGGCGTTACGCTTTTTGAGCGCAACGCGGAAGCGCAGCTGCCGCTCGCTTCGCTCGCGAAACTCATGACGGCCTACGTCGCCGCCGAAACCATTGCGCCGGATACGGAGATCGCGATGACAAAAAGCGCGGTGGAGAAAGAGGGAGATAACGGATTTCTTGTCGGGGAAAAATGGAGAAGGAATGACCTCATTGCCGCGACGCTTCTCTCTTCGTCAAACGACGGCGCCGCGGCGCTTGCGGAGGAGGGTGCGGATGGCGGAGGAGGGGGCGGCGAACTGCCGGCGGGAGACGCCAAAGAAACGTTCGTCGGCCGCATGAACGCCGCGGCGCATTCTCTCGGCCTTGCGCAGACGTTTTTTGTGAACGAAACGGGGCTTGACATCAATACCGCGATAAGCGGCGCATACGGGTCGGCGATTGACGTCGCGAAACTCGGAAGCGCGCTTCTCGCGCGCAACCCCGAGCTTTTTGTGGCGACCGCGCGCGCCGAGGGGGCTTTCGTTTCTTCCGACGGCAAGAAACATTCGTTAAAAAACACGAACGAAATCGTTGAAACGATACCCGGCATTGTCGCGTCAAAGACCGGCTTCACCGATCTTGCGGGCGGCAATCTCGCCGTCATTTTTGAAGCGGGTCCGATGCGCCCGGTCGCCGTCGTCGTGCTCGGCTCAACCGCCGACGCGCGTTTCGCTGATGCGGAGATGCTCGTTTGGGCAACGATACGCGCGATAGCCCGCTGAATAAAGGTTCTTCGGGCATACCTAACAATCACTTGACAGTGATTGTTTTTTATGATAGTGCTGTTTAAAGATCGTTCCTTGTGGGAGATATTTCGCGATGCAGAAAAAACAGCATGCCACGCCAGAGGAATCGCACGCGATTCCTCTGGGTGGAGAAGACCCGATCCAGGCTGTCCTGGTCCGGGTTGTCCTGACCGGCGAACAGTGGTTCGGCTGGATCGTCGGGCAGTCCATCCCCAGCAAGGGGGACGGAATGACGCAGGAGCAAAGGGAACTGCTCCACGTCACCGTCGCCGCGGAGCGCAATGTGCCCGACAAGCTCCTTGTGCGCGGCCGCTGGCGTCCCGAGCATTGGGACACCGGCGAGGCGGAGGTGGCGGGGTTGCCCCACACGGGTGTCCCGTCTCTCTGGACGGGCCTCCAAGACGCGGGATACGTTCCGCGCCTGGTCGAGTGGGACAAGATGGAGGACAGCGCGGCGGGCCGGTCCCGCTACCGGTTCACCGTCGTGTTTTCCAATGATGAAGGGCACCCGGTCGCCCAATTCATGGAAAACAAAAAGGCGGTGGAAGAAGTCCGGCGCGTCATCGAAACGTGCGCCGGCTTCTGCTGGGCCTGGGACAACCGTCGGTCCCAAGTTCCGACGGTCACTGTCAACCTGGCCGGTTGCCAGATGACCGTCATGCCCAAGCACAAGATCGTCGTAAAGAGCGAGGAGCTCAAGGCGGTCCGCGCCTGAGTGACCCGTACACGCTACTCGGTTATACTTGCCGTCGGCACATGCCGGCGGCTCTTTCTTATTCTTTTTTCGTTTTTTATCCGTTCGTTTCCGGTTCGGAAACGGGGTCCGCTTTTGTGAACATAAACGTACCGAGTATTTTTTCAACGGCGGCGACAGAACCCGTGCCGAGGATTTCTTTGCTGTCTATTTTCGTTTGGTCAACCCACTTCGGCACTGGTATACCGCGCGTGATGTCAAAGAGGTGGGCGAGCAATGTCGTCGCGTATGCCGCCGGCGGTAATTCAAAATCAAGCACGATTATTTTACCCAAAGAACGCACGGCGTGGATTACGGCGCGTACCGTTGTGGGGATACTGTTTTTACTGTGAATCGGGTCGTAGCCAAAGATTTTTGTTGCCGCGCCGGATACGTCTCCTATGTCATCTGACGCCAGAGCATCATGATAGGTCGGAACAGTTTGGTAATCGGGATGAAGGAGGAGGGGAATAACCGGCGGCAGAGGTTTTCCGTTCTGGATAAGTGTTGACAGATGGAGATTCGCCAGGTAACTCGCGTATGAATAAACCCAAAATCTTCCCTGGGCGCGGATTGAAAGCAGGGCGCCAAAAAAGTTGCGTGGGTCGGCGGCAAGAAAACGCAGAACCTCAAGTTCTTGGCGAAAGGTGTACGGAAGATGACGAAAAATTTCCGCCATCGTACGCCAGTTGCCGAATTCGCGGCATGCCCGCGCCCGAAGCTCGCGGATGAGCGGTACGTTTTGCGCCCCGTTCTCGCAGAGCAAAACGCGTATCGTTTCATCGTAATTTTTCTGGAGGATATGTTTTCCGAGGATATGGCTTTGCAAACGAGGCGTCCCGAATCTTTGGAAGTAGTAGAAATTGTAAAAGCCGTCACGGATCGTCGCGAGATGCCGAGTGAGAGCATCGGCGGCGACTTCCGCATCGGCGCGGACAACGATCGTAAATCGGTTGCCAAAAAGTTTCCCTTTTTCATGCGTGCCCTTTCCCCACGTCATATTTTTGAGCACAAGACCGGGGACTGAGAGCTTCGCAATGGCGTCAGGATCGGCGCGGCGAATAGAAATGGACTGGCTCGTAATCGCACCCTTGTCCTTGATGCCAGCGTAGCCGATTTGTTTTTCAGATACGCGCAGCGAGCGCGCAAGTGCAGAGACCGCCTCAAGCGTAGAGAGCCCAACCTTGATGAGGTCCCCGTAAAGGGTAGATGTCTCCTCGGGGCGCGGCGGCGTTGCATTGCCCGCAGGTTCAACGGTATGAAGAATGCCACGCGCGTCGCGTTCCTCCACGATGAAGTCCTGCGGGTAGAGATTTAAATATCCCCGTGAGAGCGTTGGAAGCGGCACCGTGATGCCGATATACGGCAGCAGTTCCGTGGGCGTCACATTATGGATGGGGCGGACAAGGTTCGGGTACCGTGTTTCGTACTCTTTTAACAATCCTTGCTCTGCTCGATAGAGGGTTACAAGATCGTCCATATTTTTTACCGTACCACCTTTTTGGTTGGATGTCTATGCTGCGGGAAACCTCTTTTATTGGTTATTTGACATTTTAATGGGCAAATGTTAATGTGTATTCGTACCTGTTTTTCTGCGCGCTGGTTTTCGTGCGGTGGAAAAACCCTGTTCTTCACAAAAAAGTGCAAAGGGATACACATGAGGCGGATGTCCGTTGGTTTTTTTGGCGGCGCTCGCAAAATAGGCGCCAGCTGTCATGCGTTTGCCTTTGAACAAAGAGGTGAACGCCACATCGTCATGGTTGACATTGGGATGGACCCGACTGTCGCATTCACGCCCCAAACGTGGCTCGAGTGCTTTCCTGACATGGAAGGCTTGGGAGCATTTCTTGACAATTCAACGACGTGCACAGTTGTCATCACGCACGCCCACTTCGACCACGTCGGCGGGGTGCCGTACTTTATGCGGTGGGTGCGGGGTCGCTGTCCTGCTCTTTCCGTTACCTTCTTTATGACGGAAGAAACGCGTTCTCTTGCTGGCGTGACTTGGGACGAAACGGAACAGACCATGCAAAAGGGAGAAGCATGGCGAGAGGCCGAGCCCATCTATTCGGAATGTGACCGTTTTATGACAATGTCCCGCACCCGCGTGGTCAAACCGGGAGTGTATTACGAGGTGTGCCCCGGCGTGCGGCTTTTCCCGCTGCCAGCAGGTCATATTCTCGGCGCGATCGCGGTTGGTTTTGAGGCGTTTAACGAACATATCGTCCACACCGGCGACATCTCGTTCGGCGAGCAGCCGTTCATAGAGGGAGCGGCATATATGTCGCTCCCGCATACGCGGTTCGTTGTTTCGGAAGCGACGAATCTCGGAGAGACACTGCCGCGTCGGAGTGATGCGGCAGCCGACCTTGGAAACGAGTGCCGCGAAACACTCAACCGCGGCGGCACGCTGTTGTTACCCGCCTTTCAAATTCACCGCGCGCAGGCGTTGACTGCAATGCTCGTGGCGGAAGGCATTCCTCCCGCGGCGATTCTTGTGGATGGCAACGCACAACGCGTTCACCGGATCTATCGAAAAATGCTTCCACCCAACAATATACTCACCGGAGTTCCGCTGGCGCGCGACGTTTTTCGCGGCAAGGACGCGCGTGAAACGCTATTCCTTGAGATGAAAGAAGGGAAAACCTTTCCAAGGATCGTTGTTGCATCAGGCGGCATGCTTCACGGAATTGCCCAGAAATGGGCAAAAGCGCTATTGCCGAACAAACGGAACGCGATCGTCCTGAACGGTTGGGCGTACGCCGGAAGCCCCGCGGATGTACTCCACCGCGCGGTGCTTCGTGGCGACGCATCAGTGCAACTGAACGGCGACGAGGTGCCGCTTGAAGCCGGAGTGCGGCGCATTAGGCTCTCTTCGCACGCCTCCGGTCCTGAGCTTGAAAGGTTGTGGACGGGGTTGAACCCCGATGCCATTATGTTGGTGCACGGAGACGAAAGTAAAATCGAAGATTATCTCAAGAGATACGGACCTCACGCGCACGATGCGGGCTTCGTTGTGCCACGTCGCGGAGAGGTCTATGAATTGTAATGCCCCGTGCCCGCAATCCCTGTCAAGGCGCCGCCTTGACAGGGATTTTGTATTAGTGTAGAATTCCACCAGATCAGGTAGATCATTTCAATGGCAAGAGGCCAAAGACGCGCGTAACATCGTTGCGAGAAGGGACACCTCTCTTTTCGCAGTCAGCCATGGAGATTCCAATGAGCGATGACGTAAAAACAGGCGCCGCGAACAACGTACCGGCGCCGGAAGGACAGTTCGCGGCGGCTTTCGCCGCCGCGAGGAGCGCGAAGGAAAGCGGTCGGCAGGTGGCGGCGAAGAAGATGCCGAGCTTCGGCCTTCCCTCTCGTGCTTTCAGGACGCAGATTGAGGAGAGGCGGAAGATGCGCGATGCGCTCATCCTCCGCGGCAAAAACCTGGTCGAAGCGGTGCTCGACCCGTTGCCTGAAGAGGTGTTTGTCCTCGTTGCGCAGCGCGACGACTTGGTCGCGCAGATGCAGAAGGAGATCGCCGAGAAGGGTCCCACGGCCCGGCTCGCTTTTGAAGGCGAGCTCAAGCAGTACGACAAGTTTCTCGAGGGATACCTCGAGGGAACCTTCGACCCCAACCTTCAGCCGCACGAGCGCGCGGCCGTGAAGGAGCGGGCGGGGGTGGCGTACATCCTCTGCCGGGCGCTCGCGCTTTCTAAAAGGGAGGCGTTCCCCGGTGACGTCATTCGGCTGCTCGAGGGCAGCATCGAGAAGAACCTGCCCGAGGACAAGTTTTCCGCCCTCGCGCTCGGCGTCGTCACCGTCGTTTCGCCCGAGGCGGAAGCCGTCATCAAGAAGAATCCGCGCCGGAGGGACACCGCCGTCGTCATTATCTTGAACAGGAAGAAGTCCTTCCTGTTCCAGAACGTCGTCGCCGGAAGGCTTGCCGTCGCGGCGGCGAAGAAGGTCCTCGCGAACCCCGACATCCAGGGGTTCCCGGAGACAATCCGGGCTCTCTGGGCGCAGGCCGTCCAGCGGGCCGACGCGAAACACGCCGCGGCGGAGAGGGAGATGCGAAAGGGTCTCTCCCTCGGAGCGACCTTCCATGATCTCATGGATCAGAAGGAGGTCGTCATCCTCCTTCGAGACCCAGGAGAGGAGGTGGGGGATCGCATTTACCGCCCGGCAGAGATCAAGGTCGCGTCGGACGGCACGAACGTCTGGCCGGTGGACGCGGAAGGCCGCGGCGCCGGTAGCGTCCTCTCGTTCGTGAAGAGGGGGATCAGAATTCCCCAGAAGTACTTCGGCGACTCCTTCCTCAAGGGGGGCGGGCAGCGGCCCGACCTCGCCGGGGCTGAGTTCGCCTTCTGGGCGACGG
This sequence comes from Parcubacteria group bacterium, assembly GCA_016176785.1. Classification (GTDB taxonomy): domain Bacteria; phylum Patescibacteriota; class Minisyncoccia; order Phycocordibacterales; family UBA2135; genus JACOWN01. The sequence goes on from JACOWN010000007.1 coordinate 55,241, forward strand.
TGAGACGAGCGATCCAAAACGAAGCAAACCTCGCCACGCTCAAGGCCGAGAGCGTGGCGAAGTTCGAGGCGGAGCTCACCGAAGCCGCCTTGCGTGGCAAAAGCCACGCCGCCGAGAAGGGGATTGCCTACCTCTCCGAGGCGGAATTTCAGAGCGGCCGCGACGGTGTCGCGGCGGTCTACGTCACGGGGGCGTGGTACGACAAGGAGCGGGATATCAAGGTTTACTATCCCGTCATCGTCGTATCTCGCCACGGCGGCAAGGAAGGGCAGAAAAAGATCACTCTCGTTGCCACGATCGGCAACGCAAGCAAGATCTTCGAGGGCTCTTCCGTCTGCGTCGGCGGAGAGTACTACGAGAGCGACGCCGGACGCGCACAGCCCTACAGCGGCTGCGCATGGCCGCTGAGATCCGTTCTTTGGCTCCACTCTTCGCAGTTGTCGAAGAGGATGAAGAAAGGAACGGATGAGGAGGTGGAAGCGTCGTCTGCCAGTCCCGCGCCTTCGTCCGACGCGCTCACGACGAGCGGCACAGACGGCAAGACCCTTGCCGCGGGCAACCCTACTCCCTTCAGTTGCCCGAAGTGCAACTTCATCGCAAAGAACAAGGGCGGGCTTACCGCCCACATGAAGAAGCACGAGTAGCCCCCAATCTAAAACTTCCGTAATTTGTTTCGGAAACCCGCTATGCGCAATGCATGGCGGGTATTTTTTTGCCCCACCTGTGGATAACCAAGCCCAAGGACGGTCCTTTTTGGGCCTTATTTTGCGCACTTTGAGCGGCAAAAAAAACGTGTTATATTCAAACCAATGGAAGTCCTCTCCGTTGTCAAAGTATTTGTGCCAGCGACAGCCGCTTTTTTTGTTGGCATTGTTCTCACGCCGTTTCTCACGCATTTTCTTTACAAACATAAATTGTGGCGCAAGGAAGCGAAACAGACGACGATCAGTGGCGCGGAAGCCGCGGTAACCCGTTCTCTCGGCAGTCAGCAAAATGAAACAAAAGTTCCTCGCATGGGCGGTATCGTCATTTGGGCATCGGTGCTGCTGACGACGCTCGGATTCTGGCTTTTCAAAGATCTCTTCCCTTCCACGCTCACGGAGAAATTGAACTTTTTAAGCAGGAACCAGACATGGCTCCCTCTTTTTACGCTTGGCGCAGCGTCGCTTGCCGGATTGCTTGATGACGCGCTCGTCGTCTCCGGAAGGGGGCGCTACGCGAGCGGCGGATTGCCGCTTCATGTTCGCATCCTTATCGTGCTCGCGATCGGCGCTCTCGGCGGGTGGTGGTTTTTTACCAAATTGGGAGTGAACGCGGTCGCGGTCCCGTTCGCGGGAGAGATTTTCCTCGGTCTTCTGTTCGTGCCGTTTTTCATGCTCGTGATGCTCGCGCTTTTTTCCGGAAGCGTCATTGACGGCATTGACGGGCTTGCCGGCGGCATCATGGCGATTATTTTCGCCGCGTACAGCATCATCGCTTTTTTCCAGGATCAGATTGACATCGCCGCTTTTTCCGCCGTCGTTACGGGAGGACTTCTCGCGTTTTTGTGGTTTAATATCCCCCCCGCGCGGTTTTACATGTCGGAAACCGGCATGCTCGGGCTTACGACCTCGCTCACCGTCATCGCATTTTTAACCGACGCGGTCTTTGTGTTGCCGCTCATTGCGTTTCCGCTTGTGGCGGCTTCCGGCTCCGTTATCGTTCAGCTTCTTTCCAAAAAATTCTTCGGCGTAAAGGTTTTCCGCGCGGCTCCCTTGCACCATCACTTTGAAGCGATCGGCTGGCCTTCATACAAAGTAACCATGCGGTTCTGGGTTCTGGGTGCTATTTTCGCGCTTCTGGGCGTCGTCGTGGCGCTTGTCGGATAATGTTTTATGCAACGGCATTTTGACACATGGTTCCTCGTCTTGGTCATCGCGCTTGTCGTCGGTGGCTTTTTTGTTTTTCTTTCCGCGTCGCTCGGGCTTCTTGCGCGCAGCGACGCCGTTTTTTCCGGCATCATCATAAATCAGATCGTGAGCCTCACTCTGGGCGTCGGCGTCCTTGTTCTCATGGCGCGCATCCCGTATCGTTTTTTGAAACCTGCCGCGTTTTATATTTTTCTTCTGGCGATCGGTGCGACGGCGCTTGTTTTCATCCCTTCATTAGGATTGGCGTACGGCGGCGCGCAACGCTGGCTTGCGGTCGGCCCGTTCACGTTTCAGCCGGCTGAGTTCTTGAAACTGGGATTTGTGTTGTACTTTGCCGCGTGGCTTTCCGCAATGCGTATGCGCGTTCATTCGCTCTGGTACGGCATTGTACCGTTCGCTGCGATCATTGGCGTTGTCGGGGTTCTTCTTTTGGCGCAGCCGGACACCAGCACCTTCGTCATCGTCATTGGAACAGGCCTCGGCATGTTCCTTGCCAGCGGCGCGCGCTGGCGGCACATCCTCGCTCTCTCCGGAGCGGCTTTCGCGGGACTCGGCGGCGTCGCGTTCTGGAAACCGTATATCCAACAGCGCATCATTACTTTTTTTGACCCCTCGTTTGACCCCCTTGGCGCGGGTTATCAGATCCAGCAGTCGCTCATCGCCATCGGTTCGGGCCAGCTGTGGGGCAGGGGGTTTGGCCAAAGCGTCCAGAAATTCGGTTTTCTTCCCGAACCGGTCGGCGACTCCATTTTCGCCGTCTTTGCCGAGGAATTCGGTTTTTTCGGAAGCGCAGCGCTCGTCACGCTCTTCGTGCTCTTTGCGTTTCGCGGTTTTTCCATAGCGGCGCGCGCCCCCGATTATTTTGCTCGACTGACGGTCGTCGGACTTGTTATACTCATTGTAGGGCAAGCGTTCCTGAATATCGGCGCCATGCTCGCCGTTTTTCCGCTGACCGGTTTGCCTCTGCCGTTCGTTTCTCACGGCGGCTCCGCGCTCCTTTTGACGCTTGCTGAAGCGGGGATCATACTGAACATTTCACGGTACGTTAAAACGTAGTGGTCCTTTGGCGGTGCCGCGGGCAAACGGCGATACGCGCGGCGCGCATCATTCCCTATCAAAATTTACAGCAAAAATCCATGAAAATTTTATTGACTGGCGGCGGTTCCGCCGGACATTTCTACCCGCTGATCGCCATCGCCGATGCGGTGCGGCGTATTGCCGAAAAAGAAAAACTTGTTAAACCGGAGTTGTATTATCTTTCAACGTCGCCTTACGACGAGCGCGTTTTGTTTGACAACGACATCGTTTTTAAGCGTGTCTTTGCCGGTAAAATGCGCCGCTATTTTTCCCTTTTAAATCTCATTGATATTTTTCCGATGACGCTCGGCCTCGTGAAGGCCTTGTGGAGCGTTTATTTCGTGTATCCTGACGTGGTGGTGAGCAAGGGCGGCTATGCGAGCATTCCCGCCGTGTTTGCGGCGCGTCTTCTCAACATTCCGGTCATCATCCACGAGTCGGATGCCGTTCCCGGCCGCGCAAACCGTTGGGCGGCGCGCTTCGCGGTCCGCATCGCGCTTTCGTGGCCTGAAGCCCAAGCGTTTTTTCCTGCGGAAAAAACGGCGGTCACCGGTCAGCCGGTACGCGAAGAAATCAAAATTCCTTCGGAACGCGGCGCGCGGGAATATCTGCATCTTGAAGAGGAAGCGCCGGTCGTGCTGGTGCTCGGCGGCTCCCAAGGAGCGGAGCGCATCAATCAGACGATCCTTGACAGCGTGGCGGATCTCGTGGAGCGTTTCCAAATAATCCATCAAGTTGGCGTGAAAAACCTGCCCGCCCTTGAACAACTGCGCAAAGCGATCCTCGGCGGGAACGTGCACAAAGAACGGTATCATCCTTTCGGATATTTGAATGCGCTCGCTTTGCGGATGTCGGCGGGCGCCGCTGACCTCGTCGTGTCCCGCGCCGGTTCCACGATCTTTGAGATCGCCGCATGGGGGCGGCCGAGCATCATCATCCCTCTTACGGATTCAAACGGCGATCACCAGCGGCGCAACGCATTCAATTACGCGCGCTCCGGCGCCTGCATCGTCATTGAGGAAAAAAACCTGACCCCGCACGTGCTTTTGGCGGAGATACAACGGCTCATGGACCACCGCGAAGAACGCGAACGCATGGCAGAAGCGGCAAAAAGTTTTTTTGTTCCCGGTGCGGCGGAAAAAATAGCGCAGGAGGCGATCACTATAGCGCTCAAGCACGAACGATAATATGCGAAGCCGCCGATCGCTCTTGGTTCTTGACCCATGATTTCTGACTCCAAAAAAATCGTAACCCGTTTCGCTCCTTCTCCGACCGGCCCTTTTCATGTGGGAGCGGCGCGCACGGCGCTTTTTAATTTTTTGTTCACGCGGCATCACGGCGGCGTTTTCATCCTTCGCATTGAAGACACCGACAGTGCGCGTTCAAAAAAAGAATACGAAGAAGACATACTGCGCGGTCTTTCGTGGCTTGGCATCGCATACGACGAGCTGCATCGGCAATCGGAACGAACCGCGGAATATCGCGGATCGATAGAGCGTCTGCTTCGCGACGGGACGGCGTATGTTTCCGCGGAGGAACGGGACGGCGCGACAAGCGATGTCATCCGGTTCAGGAACCCCAACCAGCCGGTCACCTTTAACGATGCCGTGCGCGGCGAAATTACCTTTGATACGACCGAGCTCAAGGACTTTGTGATCGCCCGCTCCGTTGAGGAACCTCTCTACAACCTCGCAGTCGTCATTGATGACGGCGCAATGCGGGTAACCCACGTCATTCGCGGGGAAGACCATATCTCCAATACGCCGCGTCAAATTTTATTGCAGCGGGCGCTTGGACTGCCGCAGCCAATCTACGTCCACATTCCGCTCGTGCTTGCTCCCGACCGCAGCAAACTCTCAAAACGGCACGGGGCAACGTCGGTATCCGAGTATCGCGATGCGGGATATCTGCCCGAAGCATTGGTCAACTTTCTTGCGCTTCTCGGCTGGTCTCCGCAGGAAGGGGCGGGGGACGAAGCCGCGGAAATCATGTCGCTCGGGGAACTCATTGCGCACTTTGATATTGACAAAATACAGAAAAGTGGTGCAATTTTTAATCTTGAAAAACTGCAATGGATGAATCGCCAGCACATTAGACGGCTGCCGCAGGAAAAACTTGAGCAGTATGTCGCGTCGTTTATGCCGCCTGACGTTGCGTCGTTGCCGCAATACGATCCGCCGCGCCTTGCGCGCGCCGCTTCGCTCATTGCCGAACGGCTCAAAACATTCGGCGACATCCGCACGATGGCCGATGCGGGGGAACTCACGTTCTTTTTCGCGGCGCCGCCGTACCCCGAGCCGCACAAGCTTGCGTGGCGTACGGCTTCGCGCGAAGAGACGGTACGCCACCTTGAGGAAGCGGCGGCGCTCCTTAAAAATGTTGCCGATCGCGATTTCATTGCGCGAACGATCACCGCCGTTCTTATGCCGTACGCCGAAGAACACGGCCGCGGCAACGTCCTGTGGCCTGTGCGGTACGCGCTTTCCGGAAAGGATCGGTCGCCGGACCCGTTTACTCTCGCCGCGGCTCTCGGCAAGGAGGAAACGCTCGCGCGGCTTTCTCTAGCCCGCGAGGCGCTCCAGAAGTAATGTATGTTTTCTGTGGATAACCTGTGGAAAAACCCGAAAAGGACCGTCCTTTTTGCCGGGGTTGCCGCGCTCGCGTTTTTGGGATACTTGGGATATGCGCCAGGAAATGCGCCGGCGGTCTTTTCTGCGGGGCTTATTGATGAGTTGCGTTCAAAGATACAGGAACGGAACAGCGAAATTGAGAAATTGGAGCAGGAAATCAAACGCTACGAAACGGAAATCACCACCATCAACAAAGCAACGCGGACGCTAACGTCAACGGTTGCCGAAATAACGACAACGGAACGGAAACTTCGCACGGACATTACGCTTACGGAGCGAAAAATCAACACCGCCGCGCTTACGATACAAGCGCTCTCCGATGAGATCGCCGACAAAGAAGCGCGCATCAAAACCAACACCGCCGCGATCGGCGAGATCGTGCGGCGGATGCATGAACTGGAGTCGCGCTCGCTCATAGAAATATTTCTTTCCCGCGACACGTTTTCAAGTTTCTGGGACATTGTGGAAAATCTCGGGCGTCTTGAAAAAGGGGTTGCGGCAAACGTTGCCGAGCTTGAGTTTCTGAAGGAAGGATTTCTTACGGCGCGTTCCGAACGCGAGGCGGAAAAAACGCGGCAGACAAAACTCCGCAACCAACTCGCGGACCAAAAGGAACTTGTGGCGGCGAGCCGCGCACAGCAGGAAAAGCTCTTGCGCGAAACCAAAAACAAAGAAACGCTTTACCAAAATCTTCTTGAGGAACGCCTCGCGCGCAAAGAAGCGCTTGAGTCCGAGATCGCGGCGTTTGAAGACCAGCTGCGCGTTGAAATTGACCCGTCCAGTTTGCCGCCGACGGGGATGGGGGGCGTGCTTTCATGGCCGCTCGCAAGCGTTACCGTCACGCAGTATTTCGGCAACACGCCGTTCGCGAGCAAAAATCCACAGATCTATAACGGCGGCGGGCACAACGGCATAGACCTGCGCGCTTCCGTAGGAACGCCCGTTTTGGCGGCGGCAAACGGCATCGTGGTGGACACGGGCGACACCGACACTGGCTGTTACGGCGCTTCTTACGGCAAATGGGTACTGGTGAAGCACTACAACAACCTCGCGACCTTGTATGCGCACCTCTCGCTTATTCGCGTCGCGGCGGGGGAAGAAGTCAGGACCGGCGACTTGGTCGGATACAGCGGCAACACCGGATATTCAACGGGGCCGCACCTTCACTTTTCCGTGTATGCCGCTTCGGCGGTCCGCGTTACGGACGCATACAAAAGCAAAGTATGCAAAACGAACCTCAAACTCCCGCTCTCGCCGCGAAACGGATACCTCAATCCGCTGTCGTATCTGCCGGCACTTGATAATTAGTCGGGATTTGTCAATAATTAAAATAATGCGCACGCTCCATTACCAAAAACAATCCGGTCTGGTAAAACTTATCCTTCTCGTCATTTTTGTTATTTTGGTTCTTTCCTATTTCAGCATTGACGTTCGGGGGATAGTAGAGTCGGAACAATCGCAGAAGAATTTTACCTATGTCTGGGGATGGGTTGTGTTTGTGTGGGACAGATATCTCGGCGAACCGGTGCGGTATGTATGGAACAACATCGTGGTGAATCTATTGTGGGAAAGTTTTGTGAGCAACCTTGAACGCATCAAAAGGGGAGCGCCGAACGATTTTGAGCTCATGGCGCCGCAGGCGCCGTGAGAACCGCGCCCTCGGGGGAGAGGGCGCGGTTTCCTTCTCCACTTTGTATAGTGCAGTCAAGATATATTGTGCGACATTATAAGGATGCCGCGAAGCGCAGTTTCTCCCTACTCCCCTCTGCCCAAGAAGTGAACGATGCGCCGCAGGTACGGCGCGTATTTTGGGTACCGGTCTGTGCATTTCTCAATCCCCGTTCGCACCCATCGGTACTCAAACGATAAGAGGTAAAAACCGATCACAATGAACAAAAATCCCTGCAAAAACGGCAAAACGATGCCGGTGATGCCGACAATAATCAAAAAACCTCCCGCGATCGTAATGAGCCCCCTTCGTATACTCCCCCTCATACTGTTTGCATAAATCACGCGTCCTATTTCCCGTTAAGCCCCGGACAGTTGCTTGCCGGTTCGTAGCCGGCGGCGCGCGCTTCTTCTTCCGAGGCGAACCATAGTTTATTTGCTTCGCTTATTTGTGACGCCCCCGGGCACCACGGAAAGTGATACTTGCTCCCCTTCGCCGACGCGATGAATTGGCCCGCCGCCGCGGTTGGAAGCGCGCGTTCTGTCGGCGCAGTGCGTTCCCCTCCCTCTGCGGCTGCCCCGACAATGCGTATCGGCTCTTTCGCTTCAAATATTTTTGACAGGCGACCGAGGCCGAATCCCCCGAAGCCGACGAGGATAATGAGCGCGACAATGAACAAATCCTCTCGCCCGCTGAGCTTTTTAAGCGCACCCTTGCATTTTTCAGAAAAAACTTGTAACATGCTTACACGCTTACATTTATAAATTTTCGTTATGGCACACAAAAAAGCCGGAGGAACAGTCAAAAACCTGCGCGATTCAAACCCGAAATATCTCGGCACGAAAAAGTACGACGGCGAGACGGTAAAAAGGGGCTTTATTCTCGTGCGTCAGCGCGGCACCAAGATCCAGGCGGGCAGAAATGTTCGCCGCGGCAAGGATTATACCCTCTTTGCGGCGATTGACGGCACGGTGCGTTTCAGGACGATCCGGAAAAAAGCATACACGGGGCACGTGCGTGCCCGCAAAGAAATTTCCGTGATGCCTGCGGGCACGAAGTGAGTGAACGAACCGGTCACTCGCTTTTTTTGATGCGCAGCATGAAGCGCGCCGTCCGTTCCCCGCGACGCACGAAAATCTCATACTCCCCTATTTCTTTGAGAGGAGACGGCAGGTCTATGTCGCCCGCGTTGAGCTCCATTCCTTTTTCTTGTTTCACCGCCGCCGCGATCTCCTCGGCGTCAACTCCGGCAAAAAGATGCCCGCGTTCATTTGCTTTCGCCGCGAGCGTTACCACTCCCCCGTCAAGCGAAACGAGCGCCGCTTCAAACGCCTCTTCCGTTTTTGCGTGCCCTTGCGCGGCCGCTTTTTTCAAATGCTCAACATTTTTTATTGCAGCCGGTGTTGCATACGCCGCTTTTTTTTGCGGCACAAGAACGTTCCGCGCATAACCGTCGGCGACCCAAACGACGTCGTGTTTACGGCCGATTTTCGGGACATCGGTCAGAAGAATGAGCTTCATAGTTTAACATCATTTTGTTCAACACCCGATGTTGAACAATTTTAATTTTAATTATCGCCTGCCTGCGCCGCGCTCCGTGACGCGGCGGGCGATCCGACCAACAACCCCACCGCCCTTTCCATCTGCGGGTCTTTTTTTGCCTCGCGGTCCTTTTCAGTCATTGTGACTTTGTATTGCGGAGTGAGCCCGCTTTTTGAAATTATCGTCCCCTTAGGGGTTTTCCAATGCGCAACGGTAAGCTTTAAGGATGTATCGGGGGTGATTTTTATTAATTCCTGCACCGACCCCTTGCCGAACGTTTGCTCGCCGACAAGCGTTGCCGTTCCGTGCTCCGAGAGGGCGCCGGCAACAATTTCCGACGCCGAAGCGGAACCCCCGTCAACAAGAATCGCCATTTTCAGTTTGTCGGTAAAAATATCGTACCCCTTGCTCCGATACATGACGTTTAAATCCGCCTTGTGCGGCCCGAAATCTTCCGAGACGACAATGGCTCCTGACGGGAGGAACCAACTTGCGATATCAACCGCCGCCTCAAGAAACCCGCCGGGATTGCCGCGCATGTCAAGAATAAGTTTATCGTTGCCGGAAAGGACAAACTCACGGAGCGCTTCACGGAACAGCCGCGGCGACTGTGCGGAGAAGTTATACAATTTGATGACAAAAACGCCGTCCGGCAGCTCTTCTGTATCAATGGTCGGGATGACGATAACGTCGCGGACGACCTTGATCTCAAACGGCTCCTCGCGCTCTTTGCGCGAAAGCAAAAGCGTCACCGTGGTCCCTATTTCGCCGCGGATCAGCCGCACCGCCTTTTCAACGCTCATATCGGCCGTAAGCGCATCGTCAATTTTAAGGATGATGTCTCCCGCCTGTATGCCCGCGCGCGCCGCCGGCGTGTTTTTAAGCGGAGCGATCACCGTCAGGGCCTTGTCGCGAATGCCGATCTCCATACCGACGCCGCCAAAATTGCCGTTGATGTTCTCTTCAAACATGCTGGCATCGGCGGGCGGCAAGAAGACCGAGTACGGGTCGCCAAGCGACGCCACAAGCCCTTGGATGGCGCCCCAGACCTTGTCTTGAGCCGTAATTTCGGTTGACGTGCCGTTTGCGGGCGTATATTTCTCGTCAATGGCATTCCATGCTTTCCAAAACGGCGCAAAGTCAATTTTTTCGGACGGCGCGACCGTCGGCGGCATCGTGCCGACGAGCGCGGTGATCTTTGCGACTTCCGGACGGTTGCCGTAGCCGAAATAGACGCCGGTAATGAACGCGGCGGCAATGATGACAACGGATATGCCGATGAGAACGGGAGTTCTGTTGGCGCGATACATAGGGACATTATCGCAGAAGCGCTCGTTGTGGTCAAACCCGCTTCACGATATAATGTTACGTGATACGCCGCTACCCGTGTTACGTAAAATTGTTCAACACCCGATGTTGAACAAAATAGTAATCGCCGCAATATTTTATGTTCAAAAAACATACCTACGATTCCCTGACCTGGATTGATCTTGAGTCGCCGACCAAGGATGACACGCGCGCGCTCATAGAGGAGTTCGGCATCCACTCGCTCGTCGCCGACGAGCTGCTCTCCCCCACCCTGCGCTCCCGCGTTGAAACGCACGGAGATTATATTTTTCTCATTCTGCATTTTCCGACCGTTATGCATTCCCACGGGGGCCGCACGGAGCAGGAAATTGATTTTATCGTCGGAAAACATTTTATCGTTACGGCGCACTACGAACCCGTCGATGCGCTTGATGAGTTTTCAAAGCTTTTTGAGATCAATTCCGTTATCGGCGCGAACGCGGGCAAAATGCACGCCGGATTTCTTTTCTTTCATATGGCGCGCGAGCTGTACAAACAGGCGTCCGACGAGCTTGACCACATGCGAAAAGAACTCACCCGCATTGAAGAGAGCATTTTTCGGGGCGAAGAACACGCGATGGTCCAGTCCTTGTCGCGCATCGGCCGCAAGCTGCTTACTTTTAAGCGCGCCGTGAGGCCGCACCGCGAAGTGCTTGAATCGTTTGCGTCAGTCGGCGCAAAACTTTTCGGAAAAGAGTTTGCCTATTATCTTCATGCCATAACCGGCGAACAGTATAAAATTTTCTCCGCGCTTGAAAGCGACATTGACACGCTTGATGCGCTTCGGGCCACCAACGACTCGCTTCTCTCCACCAAGACGAACGACATCATGCGCGTCCTCACCATCATGGCGTTCGTCACGTTCCCGCTCGTGCTCGTCACCTCGGTTTTCGGCATGAATACGGCGTATCTTCCCGTCGTCGGTCTGCCGAACGACTTTTGGATCATTGTCGGTTTCATGGTCGCGGCAACCATCGGCTTTTTCCTCTTCTTCAAATCCAAGAAGTGGCTGTAACTTGAGTTTTGAGTTTTTAACGCCCCGTTCCCTACAATCTAAAAACCGGCGGCTATGACCATTTTTCTCCACAACACTCTTACTCGCCAAAAGGAAGAATTTAAACCGCTGAAGCGGGGCGCCATTTCAATGTACCACTGCGGGCCGACGGTCTATGATGCGGCGCACATCGGGAACCTGCGTTCATTCGTGTTTGCCGACACGCTCCGGCGCGTTATGGAATACAACGGCTACGCCGTGAAGCAGGTGATGAACATTACGGATGTCGACGACAAAACCATCAAGCGCGCGGCGGAAGAGCGCGTTCCCCTCTCCGAGCTGACCGCCCGCTATGAAAAAGCGTTTTTGTCCGATGCAGATGCACTGCTCATTAAACGCCCCGGCACAATGCCGCGCGCGACGGAACATATCAACGAGATGGTCGCTTTGATCGAGCGCTTGCTTGAACGGGGCCTTGCGTACAGAGGAGAAGACGGCTCAATTTACTTTGACATCTCCAAGGACCCGCACTATGGCGAACTGGTAAACCTTGAAAAACAGGAACTCAAGGAAAGTGTCCGCGTATCCTCCGATGAATACAGCAAGGAAGAACCGCGCGACTTTGTTCTTTGGAAGGCATGGCAGAAATCGGACGGGGATATCTTCTGGGAGACATCTCTCGGGAAGGGGCGTCCGGGGTGGCATATAGAATGTTCGGCAATGTCCATGAAGTATCTGGGGGAGCGGTTTGATATCCACACGGGCGGCATTGACCTCGCCTTCCCCCACCACACGAATGAGATCGCGCAATCGGGCGGTCATTTGGCGAACTACTGGCTCCATAACGAGCACCTACTGGTTGACGGCAAAAAAATGGCGAAATCGGCGGGTAATTTTTTGACGCTCAAAGATATCACCGAAAAGGGCTTTACTCCCCTCGCTCTTCGCTATTGGTTCCTGCAGGCGCACTATCGCACGCCGGCAAATTTCACCTGGGACGCGCTGGAAGCGGCGCAAAATGCCCTTAACAAACTTTACGACCATTTTTATGATACCGCTGAAACAGAAGATGCGTCCGTAATACCCAAGGCGCATTTTGAAGAAGCAGTAAACGACGACCTCAACACCCCCCTTGCCCTTGCGGAACTGTGGGATGTCGTGCGGGACCGCAACCTAAGCGGCGGAGTAAAACGAAAAATAATGCTCGATTTTGACCGTGCCTTGGGGTTGGGCTTTGCACAGCTTGGAGAGAAGCATTATATCCCCGATAACGTGCAAGCTCTTATAAATAAACGCGCCCAAGCGCGCGCGGAAGAAAATTGGGGGTATGCGGATGAATTGCGTGAGAAAATAAACAAAATGGGTTACAAAGTGGAGGATACTCCCGACGGACAAAAAGTCCGTCCCCTTTAGCCGCTGTCCCGCTTGCTCCCTTTCGCCCTTTTAATTATTGCTTGTCTTATTTTCCCAATGCGGCTTCAACGACAAGCATTTTATCTTCAAGCCGTTCCAGGCGGTTGTTGTGGTCGCGCAAAAGAAGGTTTTCAATGCGGTCAAGGCGTGTTTTCACTTCTCCCATGTCTGCTTTGACCCCCCTTATATCTGCTTTCACCCCCCTTATATCTGCCTTGACCCCATCCATATCAACTTTTGATGCGGTTTCTTCAAATCCTCGTGCGGTCATCTCCGCCAGAGCGTCTATCTTAGCAATTATTTTGGTGTTGGATTCTTCCGCCATAACAATAATGTAACGTACTCAAAATTGAGCCGCAAGCTCTGTTATGTCTGCGGCGTCGTCGTTGCGACTACGTTGACCGTTCTCGCCGCCTCTGCCGCCGCATTCCCCGCGGCGTCGGTTACGTTGTAGCGGACGGTGTAGGCGCCGAGCGTCGCCGCATCAACGGGGTTCGTTACAACAATCTGCGCCGTGATGTCTCCGTCGGTATCGTCTGTTGCGGTGGCGCCTGCATCAGCGTAGGTGTCACCTTGCAGCATCTCCACCGTGCTTGAGCCGACGAGCGTGATCAAGGGCGGTGTCGTATCCGTCGCCTGCTCGCCGCCGCCTACGATCACGGTTCTGGTTGATGTCGCCGTGTTCCCCGCGTTGTCGGTTGCGACATAGGAAACGGTGTGCGTTGCGGCGACGGACGTGTCAAGCGCGACCGCGCTCGTAAAGACGCCGTCAAGGTAGGTCTGATAGCCCAAGTTTGAGTCCACATTGTCCGTTACCGTCGCGCCGTTGTCCGAATACGCCATGCCGAGCGCGATTTCCGCCGGATTTGCGCCGACAACGATGATGACGGGAGGCGTCGTATCGGTCGTTTGTTCCGCGCCCGCTCCGGCGTTTGAGTTTATATTTGCGTTCGCAAGCAACGCTTGCAACTGGTTCTCGTTGATACACGTGCTTCCGATGCAAAATTGGTCGCTCACGGTAATCCTCTGCGTGAAAATATCCGTAAACGCGTTCGTTGCGGCCGCGATGCCGCTTGCGACTTGTTGTTCCAGCGTTTCAACCTTCTTCACGAGTTCTTGAAATGCAGAGAGAAGCGAGGTAACGAGTTTGTAAAGGTCAACCCCCTTACCGCCTTTGGCGAGAATTTCCTCCGGCGCTTCTTCCGCGATAAGCCCCAGCCGTTTCGGGTCGGTATCGTCATCGGTATTGTAACGATAGGTTGCAACCCCGATGTTTTTTATCTTTTCAAAAAGCGATTCCTTCGCGGCTTCGTTGATATACGAGATGTCTTTTTTGCTTTCTTGCGTTGAAATGTTGACGAACGATTGTGCCGCAACATCTCCTATGACGTGGAGCGCGTATTCCGGCGTTGTCGTTCCGATGCCGATCCGCCCGCTTGCGTCAATGTAAAGCGACGGCGTTGAAGTTGGCGCAAGAAGCGTGCTTATCGCCGCCTCGCGCTGCTGCGTCTAGGACGACAGGTAATTGAAGAACACGGGGCGGAGTTGCATCACCTCGGCAAGCCCGTAATCCAAGTCGGCGACGTTCTCCTTATAGCGAAGCGATGAGGACGAATTGCAGTCGTTTGAGGTATTGACGCGGATTTCACCCGTCGCGCTTGACCAGCACACGTCATCCTCTATGGTAGTTCCTGTCTCAAGCCCCGTCGCAAACATGTTGCCGTTGACATCAATTTTCATTTTTTCGGTAAAGGTAATGGTATTGCCCGCAGACCCGCTCCCTGCGGTGCGAAATATGTAACTGGCGGCGCCGTCTAAATAAACCTGTGAAGCGGCGGCGGTTTCTTTGTAAAGCCATGCGGTACCGTTGTAAAGTGCGTTCTGTCCCAAAAATGTCTCGTCGGAAACCCCCGCCAAGCCCGTCCTGTCGCCTATATCAAGTGCCGGGGTATTTGTCCACTGGCCATTCGGCACCACTCCGATGCCCAAGACACCAGTGCTTGTAATTCTCACCTTTTCCGCCATGGCTCCGTCAAGCATAGTGGCAAACACAAGTGCGGAATCACGCGTTGAAGCCGTGGATGTCCACTCTACTTCTTTTGCGGAAAAGACGCCTCCGGCGGTTCGTGAAGCACCCCCCGTATCCGCGAAAAAGAAACCATACCCGGCGATGCCGTTCACGGAGAATGTCGCGCTCGGCGAGGTTGTCCCAATGCCCAAGTTCCCGCTTGAATCAAGGCGCATGACCTCGGTGCGCCCGCCCGCTTGGTGGTTTATGAACGCGAGTTCTGTTCCCCCCGATTCGCGGATTGACGAGATGCGGGATGATTTTGTTGCCGCCGTGCCGTGGTAGAAAATGAGGTCGGCGGTCGTGTTTTCTCCTGTACTCTTATTCTCTATGATGAGCGCGGGCGGCAGGTTCACGCCGTCCGAGGCGGTGTAGGTGAGCGCGCTCGTCGTTGCCGCGTGGAGGATGCCGTAGGTTTCCGTTGGTGAGTCAATCGCGATTTTCCCGTTGTCAAATATCGTGAGGATTTCTTTGTTGTTCGCGTCCGCGATTGCGAGTGTGCGTCCGGTTGAAACGCCCGCGCCGTTCACGGAGAATGTCGCGCTCGGCGAGGTTGTCCCAATGCCCAAGTTCCCGCTTGAATCAAGAGGTGCTTCCCCCGCGGTCAATCATCTGAAGCGTCCGCCCGATACCGACATCCCCCGCGACCATAACATACGGGCTGTTGAACGCCTGCGTCGTCGTCGTGCCGACGAGCAGATTGCCGTCAGATGTAATTCTCATCTTTTCACCCGCAGTTGCGTTAAGTGCGGCGGCAAAGACCATCGCAGAATCTCTTGTGGAGCCGGTGGTTGTCCACTCCTGTTCCTTCCGCACGAAAATCCCGCCTGCGTTTCTTTCGTTACCGGAAGTATCGGCAAGGCGGAAACCCAATGCCGCAAAATTATTCGTCGCCGCAGTAGTATCGTAGTTTGAAATGAAAGAAGCGACTCCGGTGAAATCGACGGCTCCCGTTTCAGTTCCGTCCCTCCTGACTTCAAGGCGTGAAGCGGGACTCGTGTCTCCGATGCCGACGTTGCCCGCATTGTCAATAATGAACGGCGTCTGGTCGGGTGATGTGTCATCCTCCACCAAAAACGAGGGGAGCGAGCCGGTGTTGGTAACACCGAGTTTAGCACCGGGGGTCGTAGAGCCGATGCCGACGTTTTGGCTTCCATCAATCGTCATCGCGAGCGAGCCGCTGGTGTAAAACTCCATATGCTCGGGAAGCGTCGCGTGCGAGGCGTTGTAGTAAATGACCCGTCCTTCGGCTGGGCCTGTCGGACCGCCGAAAATAAGTTGCCCCGCATTTGCGTCGGGAGAATAGATGCCGAATTCGGTATTGCCGTTGCTCTCAAACAGCCCCACCATGCCAGCGCGATAGACGATTGAGCCGGGGTCTGATTTCCTGACGTGCAAAAGAACTTTCGGCGTCGTCGTCCCGACGCCGATATTGCCGCCGGAAAACGAAATCGTCGTCGTCGCGGTATCTCCGACGAACAGTTTG
This sequence comes from Parcubacteria group bacterium, assembly GCA_016176785.1. Classification (GTDB taxonomy): domain Bacteria; phylum Patescibacteriota; class Minisyncoccia; order Phycocordibacterales; family UBA2135; genus JACOWN01. Next base: position 71,377 of record JACOWN010000007.1, read on the forward strand.
TCGTAAATTGAAAGTTGCGTCGTTGACGCTTGTATGAAAGAGGAGAGGCCGGAAACTGAAAGCGAAGCAAGGGTGCCTACGGACGTGAGCGAAGAATTGATGACATTTGCGCCGAGCGTCGTCGCCGAAAGGGTCTGGACGTCGTTGATGAGAAAAGCGCCGTTCGTCGCGAGGTTTATGTTTCCGCCGAGAAGGTTAAGCCCGCCGCCGAAAGTTGAAGTGGCGGAGCCGGTCACGGAGAATGTATTCGCCGCGAGTCCTCCGCTAAAGGTAGAGGTTGAATTGGTGCCGGTAACGTTCAAGAACCCCGCGAGCGTTGAAGTTGCCGTCGTTGAGGTTGCCGAGAAGTACGAACCAATAATGGTGTGGCCGAGGATATCGCCAGCCGCGGAGAGTTTTTGGCCGGGCGAAGTTGTTCCGATGCCCACATTACCCCCTAATGATTGAAAAATGAGATTGTTCGCCGCGGGCGACTGGAGCGTGAAGTCGGACGAGAGCGTTTCAATGGAATCGGTGTCTAGGTAGAGCGATGAGCCGCCGATGCGGAGTGCGCCGCCGACGAAAAGGTTGTTCTCGATCGTTGAGGTGCCGGTGCCGCCGACGAAAAGGCGGTTTGCCACGGAAAGTTGCTCTGCGGGAGAGGTGGTCCCGATGCCGATGTTGCCTTGCACGCCGGAAACGTAAAGAAACGGCGTCGTTGTCCCTTGGTCGCCGACGACAAAAATGGGGGTTTGGTTATTCGCCGCGCCGGTTGACTCAACGGAGAGCACGCCCCACGGAGAAGTTGTGCCGACGCCGAACGAAGTGCCGAAAATGCCGGTTCGCCATGCAAGGCCGTTCGTGGTGTCGCCGAGGTCAAGCGAGTTGTTTGCGCTCGGAAAAAGCGACGAGCCGATGCGAGAGTTGAAATATGTCCGGTCAGTCGTCGTCGCGTCTCCCAAAGTTGAGTTGTTTTCAACAGTGAGCGTTGAGATGGTTGATGTTGAAAGCGTTTCTCCGCCGACTGAAGTGAGCGAGTTCGCAAAAACGTCGCCTTCGGCGTCAACGAGGAACCTGACACTGCCGCCGACACTTGCGGAAATGAGATTGGTATCCGTGCCGGCGGAAGCGGGGTTCACGATGAATGACGCGACGAGAGGGTTTGAGTCGGCAACGCCCGTTGCCCACGCGCCGAACGAGTGCGGTGCGCCGGGGACGACATTCGCAGCCATGGGCCCCGCGAAGGTTGAAGTCGCCGTCGTTGAGGTGGCGGAAAAGTACAGAGCCGTGAGCGGCCCCGTGAAGACGCCTGCGCCGGTAACGCCAAGCGGGGTACCCGGAGATGAGGTGCCGATGCCGAGGCGGTAGTCAATGACGGAGGCGGCGGTCGTTGAAGTTGCCGAAAACGAAGTGAGTGAGAGTGCGCCCGAAAAGGTCTGTGTGCCGTCCACGATAAAATTGCCGCGCACGGTGAGATCGCTTGAAAGCGAACCGCCGGTAAGCGGAAGATAATTTGAGAGCGTGATGTCGTTCGGGACGTCGGAATCAGTCAAGCCGGAAACGCCGGAAACCGTAAGTTTGGTAATAGTGACGTCGGACAATTGGTCAATCCGGTTGGTGAGCGCGACGACGCGGGAGACCGCCTGCGTTGCGGCGGTGCCGGTGTCGCGCACGCGGTAGATTTCCTGACGGAGCGAATTGGCGAGTACATTCAGCTGGTCGTCAAGCGTTTCTTTGGCGACGCCGGGGATGACGCGTTCTATCACGCGCTCAACGACCTTCGGTTGAACGGCTGACTCGGTTGCAAGACCTTGCGCGCGCAAAGCATCAAGTTCTCGGCGGAGGCGGGTAAGTTCGGAAGCGGTTGCGGGAACGCTCGGTGAGGACGGCGGGAGTTCGTCCGCCGCGATCTCTTTCTTTTCGGCAGCTCCGGTGAGCAGACGCTCTTTTTCTTTTGCGATGTCTTCGTCGGTTATTCTGCGGACGGGGGCGGAAACGACTGTTTCGGCGGGTGTTTTTGCGCCGCCGCCGAAAAATCCGGTTACGAAGTCGGTAGCGCGGTCGGTAAGGGTGTTCGCGGCGCGATATATTGTTTGCGCAAAATCGGCGGGAAGGTCGCCCAATGCCGCAAATCCGGTCGGCGATGCAAGAACGCCGATCGTCCGAGGCGCACCGGTAGCGAGCGATGCCACCGTAGACGCCATTTCGTTTATGGTGTCAACAAGAAACGCCAAGGTGCTATGGACGCCGTCACGAGTTTGCCGCGGCAACGAGGAAACGCTTTGCCAGACGGTTTGAGCCGCGGCCGTCGCGTCTTCAAATGGCGCATCGCTTGCCGCAGTGCGTACGCCCTCAAACGCCGATGTCGCGCGTGAAGTGAACGCAGAAAACCTCTTTCCGATTTGTTTTGTGAGCGTTTGCGGTACCGTGCCGATATATGAGGAAATCTCGCCGAAAGTATTCGCTGACGCCTCCATTCGTGAGGAAATTGACGACAGAAAGCCTTGTACACGGGCTCCTCCAGTGTCCGCCGCGGTCACAGCCGTCTCAAATGTCGTTTGGGCGACATGATTTATTTTTTTGGAAATATCATTTCCGAACGGCGTAGCGTAAAAAGCAAAAACCGTTGACGAAATCATGAGCGTCGCTATTAAAAACCCCGCAAAAACAGGTCTGTTGTGCGGCGCAGGCAGTAACAAGGTGATGTTTTTTTGAATATCATCAAGCCACGAAGTTTTGGGAATTATCGGTCGTTCGTCGCGAGCATACGAATGTCGTTCAAACGGCATTCGTTTTTCTTGAACGGGTTGTTCATGCGTTGGCGGCTGTCCTGTTTCTGAAAAAAGCAGAGAATCCCATGCATCTTCCGCCGGATGCCCATGTATCTGGATCTTTATTGGCGGCGTAGATTGAGCGAAAGAAGTTGCCGCATGTTCAACACCTTGATGTTCTTGCGGAAGAAACTCTTTTTTTATCGTAATGTCGTCCGGACTGCTTGGCTCCGGTATTTGTGGCGTCGCCGCTTCCGCCGCAAAGAGGTGTTTTTCGGTGAATGAATTTTGATACGCGGTAAAAGATTCCGGGTTTACGAACCAAATCCTTCCGATGAGTTTTCCGTCAATTTTTTTCTCACGGCAAAGTCGACTCAAGTGGTCGTGAGTGTATCCTGTTTCCTCGGCAAGCCGCCGTGACGACACGTATTTTTTCCCGTCAAAAGAGAGCTCACTGCTCATACGCACTTACCTCTTATTTTATCGTAAGTGTGAGTTACATAATATCGTTTGCGCGACATAACTGTGGATAAGTTATTACCCGTGTCGTCACGGCGACAAACCGTTAATTTGACGGTGCGTACGCGTCTCTTTCAGCGCGTCAAAAATTTTTTCCCCGGCGTCCCCAATTCTCTTTTTTGCGGTTGGTTGCGCGTGTGCATTTTTTGTTTCTTTATGCCCCCTTCGCCATAGGCAACCGCCGATTCGTGATACAATATATTTGTTCAACACCCGATGTTGAACAACACTAACTGATATGCCACTTCGTCTTACCCCAATAGTTCAAAACGAATACTTCCACATTTTCAATCGTGGAAACCGTAAACAGGTTATTTTTCAAGATGAACGCGATTACGCTCGGTTTCTTTTTCTCATTCTTTGTTGTCAGTCGCCCGCTCAGATTTCCAATATTCGCCGTTTCGTGGACGATTTTGTTCAACACCCGATGTTGAACAAAAGATGGAATATCTTCGATAAAGTCGCAAAGGAGCGTCCCGTGGAGCTTCACGGTTTTTGTTTGATGCCGAACCACTTTCACCTCCTTGTATATTCTGCGCAAAATAACGGGATCCCCAATTACATGCAGCGTATTTTGAACGCTTACACAAAATATTTTAATACCAGATACGAATTATCCGGTCATTTATTCCAAGGCCCGTACAAGGCAAAAAGAATCCGCAATGAAAAGCAGCTGCTTTACACTTCAGCATATATACATAGAAATCCGAGAGAATTGCGGGGGTGGAAAAACAAAGAGCACCGCTATCCGTGGTCCAGTTACTGCGACTACGTTGATAAAAACCGTTGGGGGTCTCTGCTTTTCTCCGGCGCAGTAAATCCCAAAGGAAAGGGGGGAGAATATAAAAAATTTGTTGATTGGACTCGCGCCAAGGAGCCGCTTTCCCCCGAGGGATTTCTTCCGGGAGAGAAAATGTAAACCCCGTTCGTTTTTGTTCAACACCCGATGTTGAACAATTATGCGGGGTGCCGTGCGGGCGTCAACGTGCTACAATACGCGCATGCCGGGAGAACAACAAAACACAAATCAGGTCATCCGCATCCCGCCGCAAAATATTGAGAGCGAAAAAGCGCTGCTCGGGTCAGTCATGCTGCGACCCGAGGCGATGTTTGAAATAGTTGACACGCTTTCTCCCGATGCGTTCTATACCGCAAAGCACCGCCTTCTCTACCAGACGATGCTTGACCTCCATCACAAAAAAGAGCCGATTGACCTTCTGTCGCTTTCCGCGCGTCTTAAAGAAAAAAATCACCTTGATTCCATCGGCGGCCGATCGTATCTTGCGGAATTGGTGAACCTCGTGCCGTCGTCAACGAATGCAAAATACTACGCCGAGTTGGTGCAGCGAAAGTTCTTGCTTCGCGAATTGCTTGGCGCATCGGATTACATCGGCGAACTCGGATACGACGAAATGACCGACATTGAAGAACTCCTTGACCGCGCGGAGAAAAAAATCTTCGGCATCACCGGCATCTCAAATCTGCAGACATTCGTTACTTTGAAAGAGAGTTTGGCGGAAGCATGGGAACGGCTTGACGCGCTCCACAAGACCGCCGACGGATTGCGCGGCGTGCCGACCGGTTTCCGCGAAATAGACAATCTTTTGGCCGGTTTCCAAAAATCTGACCTCGTTATACTCGCCGCCCGCCCCTCCATGGGCAAAACGTCTCTCGCGCTTGACATAGCGCGCCAAAGCGCGCGCGGGTACGGCATTCCCGTCGGCGTTTTTTCGCTTGAAATGAGCGCGCAGCAGCTCGTTGACCGTATGCTCGCCGCCGAGTCGCGAGTGGACGCGTGGAAGTTGCGGACGGGCCGCATCAAGTCGGACGAGGATTTCGTCAGCATCCAAAATGCGCTTGACCGCCTTTCCTCCGCGCCGATCTTCATTGACGACACGCCCGGCAATACCGTGCTTCGCATGCGTTCTGTCGCGCGCCGCTTGAAACGCGAGTACGGCCTCGGACTTTTGATCATTGATTATCTCCAGCTTATCGGAACGACGCGCTCATACGACTCGCTCGTCCATCAAGTCACCGAGATCTCGCGCTCGCTCAAGGGTCTGGCGCGCGAACTTGACGTGCCCGTGCTCGCGCTTTCGCAATTGTCGCGCGCGGTTGAGCAGCGCCGCGACCGCCCTCGCCTCTCCGACCTCCGCGACTCCGGCTCCATTGAACAGGATGCGGATGTGGTGATGTTCATACATCGCGAAGACCGATATAAAGATGAAAGCGAGCGCACGAACATCACCGAGATACTCGTTGAAAAACATCGTAACGGTCCGTGCGGAAAAGTGGAATTGTATTTTGACGAAAAACGAAGCAGTTTTTTGAGCTTGGAGAAAGACCGCGGGACGAACCCGGCGGCGGCTGCGCCTGCGGCGGTTCCATCGGCATCTTCAGAAAACGACGCAATGCCGCTTTAAATCGCACACATAAGAACTCCCTTATCATGTCTGCTTTTGAACGGCTTGCGCGCATGTTTATGTCGTTCCCCGGGATCGGGGCGCGCCAGGCGCGCCGTTTTGTGTATTTTTTGCTTAATGCTGACGGCGATTTTTTGGACGCTTTTACGGCGGCGCTTCGCGAAGCGCGCACACGCATGCGGCGTTGCGGCGACTGCCAGCGATATTTTGAAACAAACGGCGCCGAAACGCCTCTTCTCTGCGACGGATGCCGGAATCCTCATACCGACCGAGGCGTATTGATGATCGTTGAGAAAGACGCCGATGTGGGAGTGGTGGAGCGAAGCGGCCAGTATCACGGCTCATACTTCGTGCTTCACGACATCATCCCCCCCGCCGAGCCGGATAAAAAAATCGGCGTTCCCGTCCTCTCTTTGCTTCAGCAAAAAATACGCCGCGCGAATGAGGCGGGCATATTGAAAGAAATCATCATCGCCTTGAGCGCAAATCCGCAGGGCGATCTTGCGACGATGGAACTCGTAAAGACGCTGGGAAGCATCGGTAAAAACGGGAACTTCAAAATTTCAATCCTTGGCCGCGGTCTCTCAACCGGCACGGAACTTGAATACTCGGACGAAGATACTCTGAAACACGCGCTTGAAAACAGAAAATGAACAGGGTTTTGCTTCTATTCCGCAATCCCCACCGCTTCTTCAAGTTTGACGGAGAGGGTGCGCGAGATGCCGTCCGCGCCTGCGGTTACGCCGTAGAGAACCCCCGCGCGCGTCATCGTTTCTCGGTTGTGGGTAATGATGATGAATTGCGTTTTGCGCGCAAGCGTCGTGATCAGATCGCCGAATTTCCGCGAGTTTGATTCGTCAAGCGCGGCATCGGTCTCGTCAAGGAAAAGGAACGGCGGCGGATTGACCTGCGTAATGGCAAAAATGAGCGCGATCGACGTAAGCGACCGTTCGCCTCCGGAAAGCACTTCAAGGCCGCGAATGTGTTTTGAGGGAATGGAAACGAGAATATCAATCCCCTCTTCCCGCTCACCTTCCGGCTCTTCTTCGGGAAAAACCTCGCCGCCGCCTTCCTCCAATTCAGCCAGTTCGTCCTTTTTTCTCCTCCGTTTCGGCGGCGGAAGGACGATCGTAAGCGCCGCCTTGCCACCGCCGAACATCAGCGTAAAAAGTTTTTGGAACTCGGTATTGATTTTTTTGACCCCCTCCTTGAACTCAAGCTCTATTTTCTTTCCCAATTCGGCGATAAGGCCGGAAAGCGATTCGGCGCTTTTTTCCAAATCCTCAAGTTCCCGCGCAAGATACCGGTCGCGCTCGGCAACCTCTTCATATTCCTTCATGACATCATTGCCGCCGCTTCCCAACTCTTCAACCTTTATCCTCAACCGCTCAAGAGCGCGCTTGCGCTTTTCTTGTTCGGAACGCGGGACAGACGCGTCAAATTCGCCTCCGGTCCCTTTGAAATCAGCCGCGTCGCGGCCGAGGAGGAGGATGGCATCGCGTTCAACTTCTTTGAACGCCGCTTCTTCGCCGGCGAGTTTTTCTTCGCGCAAAGAAAATACTTCTTGCCGCATCGTCAATTCGCTTTGCCTCATTTTAAGTTCGGTAAGAGCGCGTTCCGCGCCGCGCAGTTCGTCCGCGCCCTGTGCTCGTTCAAAAAGAGCGCGTTCGTGCGCGGCGCGCAAAGACGTTTCGCGCGCCGCGGCGCGCTCGTAATCGCGGAGGAGCGCCGCTTTCCGCGCGGAGAGTTCATCGCGTTCTTTTTGGGTGCGCCGCTTTTCCTCCGCCTCGCGGAGCGCGGTTTGTTCCCGCGCTCCGCCGACATGATCGTCCCAAAATCTGAGAAGCGCGTCCCGCGCCCGTTCTACCGCGCCTTGGATCGCCGCGCGGTCTTCGGCTTCAAGCGCGCGGCTCAAAAAATCAAGAAGAGACGTTTTAAAGCCGGAAAAAGCATCAAGGGGAAGAGTCACGAATGACTCGCGGGCCGCGCCGTCTTCGCTTTTTTCCCGCGACACGACGAGGAGCATGCCCTCAAGCCGCCCGATCTCGCGCGCGAGCTCGTCTTTTTCCGCTTGTGCCGTCAAGATGTCTTTCTCGCTCACGGGGGCGGTTCCCGAAGCACTCGTCTGTTTTTCAAGGCGGACCCGTTGCTGTTCCGCGCGGAGAATGTCGGCATCAAGGGCGCGAAGCTCGCTTCGCGGCGCTTCACGGTCGGCGTCAAGCGTCTGCCGCGAATGCGCGAGATACGCGCTTTCTCCCGCGGCGTACGCGCGATATTCTTCGCGGAATTCATTCCGCAACTGTTCCGCACGCCTGATCTTTTCAACCTGCTTCTCCAAAAACTTGAGATGCGGCGAGATTTCTTTGCGAAGCGACCCGGCGTGCGCGATGTTCTCTCGCGTTTTTTGGAGCTTGCGCTCGCTTTCCGCACGCTTGTATTGGTAGATCTTGAGGCCCAAGGCGTCTTCTATCATCGCGCGGCGTTCGGCGATGGACGCGCTCAAAATATGGTCGGCTTCTCCTTGAGAAATAATGTGGTGGCTTGAAGCGCCGATGTGCACGGACGACAAAAGTTCAATGATGTCGCGCAAACGGACCGCCGTGCCATTGATGAGGTACTGGCTCGTTGAGTCGCGGTAGATGACCCGCTCAAGCTCTACTTCGTCAAAATCAAGCGCGAATTGCCGCGCTGAATTATCAAAGGTCACCGTGACGCTTCCGCGGTTCGCGCGCGCAACGGACGGCGAGCCGTTCCAGATCAGATCTTCACCTCGCTTACTGCGGAGCGATTTCATGGATTGCTCGCCCAAAACAAAACGCATTGCCTCGGCAATGTTTGATTTTCCCGACCCGTTCGGCCCGACGACGGCCGTTACAGGTGTCGTGAATGAAAATGTCGTTGTGCGCGCAAAAGATTTAAAACCGGAAAGTTCAAGCCGTTTGAGCAGCATACCTCTCTGGATCTGGATCCTAAATCCCAATTTTTAAACCTTAATTATACCACGGGACACGAGGTTTCGCATGGGGTTTGGAACGAGGGTGTTACTGCCACCCCTTCGCCTCCAGAGCTTTTGCGGCGGCATTTTGCTCCGCCTCTTGTTTTGATTTTCCTTCGCCTTCCGCAACGATATCTTCGGCGATATAGACGCCGACGGTGAAGTGTTTGTCATGGTCAGGCCCCGTCTCGGAGAGGACGCGGTACGAAGGGGTCGCACCGGCTACCTCCTGCGCTTTTTCCTGAAAATGGCTCTTTGCGTCGCGCCACAAATGATACTCCACGATGGAGGAAAGGCGCGGGAACAAAATGCTCGCGATGAATTGCTGCGCGGCGGAATATCCGCCGTCAAGATAGAGAGCGCCGACGAGCGCCTCAAACGTATTGGCGAGAATAAACTGCCGCGCCTTGCCGGTGTCCTTCGCTTCTCCCTTGGAAAGCAGCAAATAGTCGTTCATGCCGAGTTCCACGGCCGCCTGCGACAAACTGCCGGTGTTGACGAGGGCGGCGCGGTATGCGGTCAGGTCGCCCTCCGGTTTGTCGGGGAAAGCGGCGAACAAATGTTCCGTAACGACCAGTTCAAGCACCGCGTCTCCCAAAAATTCAAGCCGTTCGTTGTGTTCAAGGTTTTCGTGCGGATGTTCGTTCAAATAGGAGCGGTGCGTGAACGCGAGTTTGAGCAGGTCTTTGTTTTTGAACGAAACCCCGATTTTTTGTTCAAACGCCGAAAAATCTTTGTTCATGCAAATCAAGAATCAAGAATTACGAATCAAAAGATGGCCTCTTCATTCGTAATTCCTCATTCGTATTTCTTACTTTTAAGTTTTGTGCTTCTTTGCTAACAGTTTTATTCCCTTCGTGACGAGCGGGATGATGTCGTCGTACATATTAAGCGTCAGCACGTCGCGCATGGGGAACCAGCGCGCGTCGTCAAGCCCGCCCGATGAACCGCGCGTAAGCTTTCCGTACGGCGCTTCCGCCAAAAAATACGTTACCTGCTTTCTGATCTTCCCGCGCTCCGGGTCATTGGCTATGTATTCATTCGTGCCGATCTTGCCCCGCAATTCAATGGTAAGCCCGATCTCTTCTTTAATTTCCCGTTTTGTGCCGTCTTCCGCGCGCTCATCTCCCTCAAGTTTGCCCTTGGAAAGCGTCCAGTGGCCGAAGATGTCATGCACGAACGCGAGATACAGCGAATCGTTGTGTTCCGCGTACACCACGGCGCCGCCGAGCCGCTCCACGGGCAATTTTGACAGGTCAATTGAATCGGCGGGGGCTTTGCGTTTCGCGCCTTCCCCCTTCCCGGGTTCGCCAAGCTCGCGATATACCGCGCCCAATACTCCGTTCACGAATTTTCCGCTTGACTCCCCGCTGAATGTTTTTGCAAGCTCTATCGCCTCGTTGATGGCGACCTTGGCGGGAACTTCGGCGCGGTCCGCGAACAGAAGTTCATAGAGACCGACGCGCAGCGCATTGCGGTCAATGATCGAAATTTTATCAAGCGGCCACTCGGGCGCGGCTTTGGTAATGATAGTGTCAAGGGCGCTCTGTTTTTTGAGAATGCTCTTAAGGAGACCTTCCATGAACGAAGAGTCCCCGACGCCGGGAGCGAACTCCGCGACGTTGCGTTTGAGTATTTCTTGCGCCTCCGTCGGCGGCTTATGACGGAAATCCCACTCAAAGAGCGTTTGCAAGACGATAGAACGTGCAAGGTGCCTGTTCGCCATGAACGAGAATGGTCTTTAGTCGTCCGCCTACGAGCGATACGCGCTTCCTTCTGTAAACGAGCGACTGAAAACCAACAATCGGGAGAAGTTTTTTCCGCTGCTACTTTCCCGCTTTTTCTTGCGCTTTTTCCCTCATCTTCCGTTCCCGCTTCGCCTGCTTCTTTTGGACGTCAACAACCTGTCGGCCGCGATACACGCCGCACACAGCGCAGGCCCGATGACGGACCTGCTCCGCGCCGCACTTCGGGCACCGCATTGTGTGCGTGCCCTTAAGCGCGTGATGGGCGCGCCGATTCCTCGTATGCGCGCGCGTATGTCGCATTCGCACTACCATAGGGAGCAGTATAACCTATTTCAAAGATGCGGGCAAGAGGGCGGTCTCCCGCTCGCCCATTTGACCAAATAGCAGCGCCTGTGTATTGCCGAAGGGCCGATGCGGTCCAAAACGGCATAATGGGCTCGCGTGCCGTATCCTTTGTGTTTGTGAAAGTCATAGCGGGGATATCGCGCGGATTGGCGTACCATGATGCGGTCGCGGGTCACCTTCGCGGCGAGCGCGGCGAGCATAATGAGCGGCTCAATGGAGTCGCCGCGGATAATGGTTGCCTGGTCGGTAAAGGTGCGCTGCGCCGTCAAGCCGCCGTCAAGCAGGACGAGGGTCTTTGCGCGCGGAACGCCGAGCTTTCTTACTGCGCGCTGCAGCGCGCTCCGTATCGCACGCACGATGCCGCGCGCATCGATCACCGAATTGCCCGCCGACGCAACGGCAGAGCGGAGCAGTCCGTCTTCTTCGGCTTCGTGAAGCGCATCAAACCACTCGCCGCGCTGTTTTTCGGTCATTCGTTTCGGATCCTTCAAGCCGGCGGTGCGGCGCATGAGCCGGTGAAGATGACGCCGCTCAACGCATATCGCCGCAAGCACAACGGGACCGGCGAGAGGGCCCCTGCCGGACTCGTCTATGCCGATGAGGTGGGTATATTTCCGCATAAACTTTATACTCTGGAGAGGATTGGAGATGCCAAGTGATGGGTTCGGTATATGTTATACTCATGCTATCATGCCTTCCCCGTTCATCCACCTGCATACGCACTCCCACTACTCCTTGCTTGACGGAATGTCGCAAATTGACGAGATGGTTGCCCGCGCGCGGGAGTTCGGCATGCCTGCGCTCGGCCTCACCGACCACGGCGT
>JACOWN010000015.1 GCA_016176785.1 Parcubacteria group bacterium
TCGCCCTGCAGAGCTTCACGCGACGCAGGGCTTCCTTCTCCCTTCACTAATTTCTTCGCAGACGGAAAATTGGTGGCGGGTTGGGAATCAAATACCCCCGTTGCAGGGTGCGGTGAGGACACTTGTTTTTCAATGCGGCGCTTTGGACTCTCTCTCCTTAGCACGGCATACGAAAACAAATCCCCGCCCGCCCCGCAACGGGGATATTTTTCTCCCCCAACAACATTCTCATATTCTTAAGAACATGAGAATGTTGTGCGGGGAATGCGTGAGATTTTTGATATGTGGGGGAGGATGTCGGTGAAAGAAATTATGCGCTACAATGGCGCTATGCTTCCGGATGACGAATTGGAAAAACATTTTCGCCTCGTAAAAACGCAGAAAGCCGCGCTCGCGCGGCTCGGCCTTAAAACGATTTGCGACCTTTTCTACCATTTCCCCGCTCGCTACGGGGAAGTCCTGCCGACAAAGAACATCGCAGAACTGAAAAAAGGCGACGAGGCGGTCATACGCGGGAGAATTTCAAAACTGGAAAAGACAAAAGCGTGGCGAAAAAAGATTCCCCTCACCCGCGCCGTGGTGGAGGACGCGAGTCCCGCCTACGGCGGGGCGAGCGGCACCATTCGCGTCGTGTGGTTCCATCAGCCATACTTGGCGGAGATGATGAAGGAAGGAATGCTGGTGGAACTCCGTGGCAAGGTAACCGAGGACAAAAAGGGGCTCTATCTCGCAAACCCGACATCCGAGGCGCATGCTCGCCAAGCCCACGGCGGTGCGGGCGCGCGCACCCTGCTCGGCGACAGCGCCACAGACACGGAAGCCCCGCTTGAATCCATCTATCCCGAAAGCCGCGGCGTTACGAGCCGGTGGTTTTTTTATGCCCTCAAACGCGCTCTTGCCGCCGGCGCGCACAAAAAGATACCGGAATATATCCCCGACGATATATTAAAAAAATACCACCTCCCCTCTCTCCGCGCCGCGCTTGTCTGGATACATCAGCCAAAAAACATTCGGGATGCCGAAGCGGCGCGCAAGCGTTTCGCGTTTGAAGAAGTTTTTTTCATCCAGCTCGCGCGCCAGAAGGCGCGGCGCGCGTACAAAGCCAACAAAACCTTTCCCATACGCATTAACCCGAAGGAAACGGCCGACTTCATCAAGCGATTCCCTTTTGAGCTCACTCATTCGCAAAGGGATTCCGTTCACGCCATCTTTGACGACTTCCGTGCGGAAGAACCGATGACGCGCCTTCTGGAGGGCGATGTCGGCTCCGGAAAAACTGCCGTTGCCGCAGTGACGGCGTACGCGGTCGTCACGTCGCGTCCGGAAAACCAGACCTTCGGCAACCTGCAAGCGGCCGTCATGGCGCCGACGGAAATACTTGCGAAACAACACTTTGAATCATTTATAGAACTCTTTTCTCACCTCCCGATCCAGATCGGCCTCATCACGGGAAGCGGGTGCTATAAGTTCCCCTCAAAAGTGAATTCGCTGAAAGCAACGAACATTTCCCGAACCCAACTTTTGAAGTGGGTTGCGAACGGCGAGATACCGATTTTAATCGGCACGCACGCGCTCATACAAAAACACGTCGTGTTCAAAGACCTTGCGTACGTCGTGATAGATGAGCAACACAGGTTTGGCACGATGCAACGGTTCAAACTCGTCAGAAAAGACGCGCGCGTCCCGCATTTGCTTTCCATGACGGCAACCCCCATCCCCCGCACGCTCGCGCTTACGATATACGGCGACTTGGACCTCACGCTCCTTACCGAAATGCCCAAGGGTCGCAAACCCGTCATCACTGAAATCGTCCCGCCGAACCGGAGAAAAGATGCGTACGAAAAAGTGCGCGCGGAACTCAAAGCGGGACGGCAGGCGTATGTTATTTGCCCGCGCATTGATGAGCCCGATCCGGAGAAAGAGCGTGCGCTTTTGGCGAAATCGGTCACGGAGGAAGCGAAACGGCTGAAGCAAGACGTGTTTCCGGAATTTGAAATAGAAATCCTGCACAGCAAGGTGAAACCGAAAGAACGCGATCTCATTATGCAGAAATTTTTGGATCGGCAGATTGACATTCTCGTCGCGACATCCGTCATTGAGGTCGGGGTTAACGTGCCGAATGCGACCGTGGTCGTGATAGAGGGGGCGGAACGATTTGGCTTGGCGCAATTACACCAGCTTCGCGGCAGGGTCCTCCGCTCTACGCACCAGGCGTATTGCTACGCGTTCCCGAACGCGCGCGGAGGCGCCTCACTCGCGCGCCTCCGCGCGCTCAAAGACGCAAAGAACGGATTTGAACTCGCGGAACTTGACCTTAAACTCCGCGGTGCAGGCGAACTCTCCGGCGGAAAGCAGTGGGGCATTTCCGACCTTGGCATGGAGGCGATCCAGAACTTGAAGATGGTTGAAGCGGCCCGCGAAGAAGCGGGGGCGCTTCTTCGCGGTGACCCGGCGCTTACTGCTCATCCTTCTATCGGCGCGCGAATTGCAGACGCAGACGAGAATGTGCATTGGGAGTGAAGCGGGTGGAGTTTTGACATCCGCCGCGCAATGACTACAATGTTGGAAGATCGGTTGGGGGAGAAAAGCCGCCGTGGAACGCCTCGTCTTTTTTGACAAGCCGCTTGACGTCGCACATTTCCATTCCTTGGGGTTCACCATTTTTCTTTCGGTCCCCGACGAGTCGCTCAAAAAACGATGGGGTGAAGAATTATTCGCCCTCATACAAAAAGCGAACGAGCTGAACGGTCTTGACCTCGTCATTCTGTGTCCTTTCGCGCCCAAACCCGCGCATGCGGACATGCCCCCCGAAGTGTCGGGGACGGGCGGCGCGCCGGCCGAAAACTGCGATGAGACGAGGCGGCGGCTCCGCATGCAAGCCGCGCGCGACGCTGATGCGATCTTGTGCTTCATCCCCCTACCTCGCCCCGCACCCGTCTCAGACGCCGAAAAGCGCCTCTACTTCGGCGACGTCGTCGCTGAAGTGACGGAGTTAAGACAACAACTCCGGTCCGGCCATTTTGTTCTCTGCATTGAGCCGGGTGTCAAGGCGTGGATTGACCGCTCTCCCGCCCATGCGGCGCTCATGCCGCTCCGTCGCATTCTTGACGCCGAGGACGGGCTGCGTGTGTACGATGAACTGGAAGTTGCGATCGGGGATCTTTTGGACACCTTGCAGGAATTGCGCGCGCCGGAAGACGACGGAACGGAAATGCGCGCGGAAGACGACGAAGACGGACCGCATGGAGTTGTCTTTGACGATAATTAAAACGTTCAACCGGCACGCGGCCGGTTTTTTGTTGCGGGGCGGCGTTTTGTGCGGTATAATATGAGGCACGAAAGTCCGAGAAGCGGGGGCAGCACAAGGGCGCATCAATCAACGGCAAAGCGGTCGTCTTATAAAAACAAGCGGGAATGAAAGCGAACATGTGCCTGTAGCTCAATGGTTAGAGCCCCAAGCTTATACCTTGGTGGTTCCAGGTTCGAGTCCTGGCAGGCACATCCGTATAATCACGACCAAACGTTCTCATCTTTTATTTTTATGATCCGCTCACTTCCCAAAAATCGTCCGCGCTATTCGTTTCTGAACGTCCTCACGGGGTCGGATCTTTCGCGCCGCCGCCTCGCGCTTATGGAAGTGCACAGCGAAACGCCCGGCCCGACCGTGTGGCTTACGGGAGCGGTCCACGGCGAGGAGGTCGGCAGCATGGTCATCATCCAGGAGATCTTCAAGCGCCTGAAGAAAGAGCCGCTTCGCGCGGGGTCGCTCTACGCTCTGCCGCTCATGAACCCCATCGGTTTTGAAACGGGTGCGCGCGGCCTTCCGCTTTCCGAAGAGGATTTGAACCGTTCTTTTCCCGGCAACCCGCGCGGCTCCATCGCCGAGCGCGTCGCGCACAAAATATTTACCACCATCACCGCTACGAACCCTTCACTCGTTCTTGACCTTCACAACGACTGGAGCGAATCCATCCCGTACACGCTCATTGACCCCGACCCGGGGCCGAAATTCGGCGACGCATACTTCACGGCAAAAAAAATCGCGCTGAAAGCCGGTTTTATCGTTATTAATGAACAAGAAAACGAAAAGCAGACCGCCGAGCTCCAAAAAACGCTTTCCGGCAGTTTGCTGCATCACCACGTCCCATCGCTTACCCTTGAACTCGGGGGCGCTTACGTCGTACTGGAAATGAATGTGCGCCTCGGCATCCACGCCATCTGGAGCATCCTGGCCGACAGGGGCATGGTCGGTGCGCCGGAACTCTCGGAGGTCTCCTACCGCATGCCGCCGGAGTTCAGCGGAAAAATCTTGCATTATTCGCGTCAACCGGTCGTGGAAACAAGCGGCATCATCCGCTTCATGGTTAAAGCCGGAGCCATCGTGCAAAAAGACCAGCCCGTCGCGCGCGTCTATAATGTCTTCGGAAAACTGCAGGAAACCATCCGCGCAACGAGCCACGGCATCGTGCTCGGCCACGCGGATTCGTCCGTTGCATTCCCCGGCACCGAAGTGTTCGCGTTCGGGATCATCTAAAGCGCCTCTTTCCCGCACCGCAAAAACAGTCCCGCTCGAGCGGGACTGTTTTTGGAAAGCCGCTTTACGCGGCCTCTTCTTTTTTATGTTTCGGCGTAATGCCGCGCTCGCGCAAAAGACGCTCAAACTCGTCGCGTTCAATGGTTTCAACGCGGATCAATTCTTCCGCGATCGCATCAAGCGTCGCCCGATGCGAGATGAGCGTTTTTTTCACGCGCGCAAGCTGCGCGGAAATGATGCTTGAAACCTCCGCGTCGATTTTTGCCGAGACCTCCTCGGAATAGTCATGTTCCGCCGCAAGAGCTCCCCTGCCGGAGAAAATGCGGCCGCCGAGCTCCTCATACGCCACTGGTCCCAACTCCGCCGACATGCCGTACTTCGTCACCATATCCCGCGCAAGCGCGCTCGCGATCTGGATGTCGCTTGAGGGGCCGGTCGTAACGTCGCCGAATATCATCTCTTCGGCGACGTACCCGCCGAGCGAAACGGCGATATCGTCCAAGAACTCGTTCCGCGACTGAAGCCGCCGCTCTTCAAACGGGAGTTTTAAGGTGTAGCCGCCGGCGTGGCCGCGCGCCACGATGGATATCTTATGCACGGGGTCTGCGTACGGGAGGACGGAAGCGACGAGCGCGTGCCCCGCCTCATGATAGGCGGTGATCTTCTTTTCTTCTTTGGACAGCAAATGGCTCTGGCGTTCGGGACCGAGCAGCACTTTTTCAATGGAACGGATGAGGTCTTTTTGCTCAATTTTTTTCCGGTCCTCGCGCGCCGCAAGGATAGCCGCTTCGTTCATGAGCGAATAGAGGTCGGCGCCGGAAAACCCCGGCGTCCGTTCCGCAATGACCGTGAGCGTGACGTCTTCGGCGAACGGCTTCTCGCGCGCGTGAATGCGGAGAATATGCTCGCGGTCATGAACGTCAGGAAGATCAAGGATGACGCGCCGGTCAAAACGGCCCGGGCGAAGAAGCGCGGGGTCAAGAACGTCGGGACGGTTGGTCGCCGCCATGACGATCACCTTCTCGTTCGGTTCAAAGCCGTCCATTTCAACGAGGATCTGGTTCAGGGTTTGCTCGCGTTCGTCGTTGCCGCCGCCGACGCCGGTGCCGCGCACACGGCCGACCGCATCGATCTCGTCTATGAACACGATCGCGGGCGCTGCCTTTTTGGCGAGTTTGAAAAGGTCGCGCACGCGGGAAGCGCCGACGCCGACGAACATTTCCACGAATTCGGAACCGGAAATGGAGAAAAACGGCACGCGCGCTTCGCCCGCGACCGCGCGCGCAAGCAAGGTCTTCCCCGTGCCGGGCGCGCCCATCAAAAGCACGCCCTTGGGGATCCGCGCGCCGATATCAAGAAACTTTTTGGGATTTTTCAAAAACTCAACGATCTCTTTCAACTCTTCTTTCGCTTCTTTGACGCCCGCGACATCGCCGAACGTTACGCGCTGAGTTTTGTCGGCGGGGTCGATCATGCGCGCTTTTGACTGCCCGAACGTGAACGCCTGCATGCCGGCGCCGCGCACTTGCCGCGAAATGTACCAAAAGAAAAGAACGATGAGAAGGAGAGGTATCAAAAAGGGCGCGAGTTGGAACAGCCAAAAGAAGAATCCCGATTCATTTTTAATTTCAACGGAAACGGCGCCGAGTTCCGCGCCGGTAACTCCGTAATTTGCGAGTGTTTCCGACAACGACGATTCCGCCTCCTTTTTCGTTTTCTTGACCGCACCGTCGGCATAGGTGATGGAAAGTGTGTCTCCCTTCACCTCAATGCCCTTCACCGCGCCTTCTTTAATGCCTGCGGCGAGTTCTGAAAAAGCGATTTCGGGCGTCTTGGCCTGCCCTTCCGCGAAGAGCGAATAGCCGAGCGCGATTGAGAGCAGAATGAGCACGATGCCGAAAAAACTTCCCCAAAGAGGGTAGCGGGGGGGTAGTTCAAGGGCGGGTCGCCGCCCGCGGCGGGGTTTCTTAGCGGGGTCCTTTCCTAACATAGAATGATATTGTACAATAGAGTATTGATCGTGGCAAGAAGGCCTGCAAATCGGGGCCGGTTGACATAATCGCCGCAGCGGATACGCTCTTAAAAGATGAACGCAAAAAACACCGGAGAAAAAACATCCATGATATCTCCCGAAGCGCTTGGCACGGATACGGTGCGCTGGGACCTTTCGCAGTTGTACCGCGGGATTGACGACCCGTCGCTTGCGGCCGATGTGGATACGGCGGAACGGATAGCGAAAGCATTCCGCCAGGTGTTCAAGGGAAAACTTAAAACGAAACTTGGGGACGCATTGGGAGCGTATGCCGCGTATCGGATGTCCGTGAGCAAACCGATGGAATATGTGGGCCTCCTCCATACGGTCTCGCTTGACAATGCCGCAGTGAGCGCAAAGAAAGAAGAGTTGGGGGAACGTCTAAGCCGCGTCAGCGGCGATTACACCGCTTTTTTCGAAATTGAGGTCGCGCGGCTCTCCGCCAAAGACGTTGAGCGGCAAAAAAATCATCCCGCCGTGGCGCGCCACATGCCGTTCATTCAAGACGCGCGGCGCTTGCGGCGCCACTTCTTGAAAACGGACGTTGAGGAGGCGCTTGAGAAGCGGGCGGCAACCGGAGCAAACCGGTACTGGTCCGCGCGCATGGATGAAGAAGTGTCGGAGCTTCGGTTTCCGTTCCGCGGTGAACAAAAAACGGAGGGTGAGATGTTCCACCTTCTTTCAACGGAAAAAGACGCCGACACGCGAGCGGAAGTTCTTCGCACCATTAATGATACCTATAAACAAACGCGGTTTGATCATTTTTCCGCGTATGTGTTGAACGCGATCGTTTCCGACAAACGCACCGAAGACCGCGAGCGGGGGTTTGAAAGCCCCATGGCGGAGCGCAACCTGCACAACAAGGTAACGAGCAAAATGGTTGACGCGCTCCACGAGGCGGTTCGTTCGCATGCGGTTCCTCTTGCGAAACGATACTACAAGTTGAAGGCGCTTTTGCTCGGCATTCCCCGACTTCGCTGGAGCGACCGCAACGCGCCCCTGCCGTTTGCCGACGATACTGCGATCCCCTACGCGGAAGGTCTCGCCATCGTCACTTCTTCGTTCCGTTCTTTCAGCCCGACACTCGCCGACATCATTGAAAAGCGGATCGTGCCGAAGCGTTGGATAGACGCCCCGCATCATCCGGCAAAGTTGTCGGGCGCGTTCAACAGTTCAACGGTGCTTGTGGGCAATGTCGCCGTTTCGCGCACGCTCGTCAATTATCTGGGGTCCGCGCGCGATGTCATGACGCTCGCGCACGAGCTTGGGCACGCCGTGCACGGCATACTTGCCGGTGAAGCGCAGGGGCCGCTCATGATGCACGCACCGATGGCGTATGCGGAAACCGCGTCAACGTTCGGCGAAATGACGGTCTTTGAGGCAATGCGCGCGCGGACGGCCGGATCCCCGCGAGAAAAACGGCTTGCGCTCGTTGCGGGGAAAATAGACGACATTCTGAACACGGTCGTGCGCCAGATCAGTTTTTCCGTTTTTGAACAAAAAACGCACGGAGCGGGCAAGTATCTTTCTCGCGACGCGTTGTCGCGCTTTTGGATGGAAACGACGGAGGAGTTCTACGGCAAAGACGGCGAAGCGTTCCTCCACCAAGACATGGACGCGCTGTGGTCATACATTACGCATTTCCACTCGCCGTTTTACGTCTACGCGTACGCGTTCGGCGATCTCCTGACGGCGTCGCTTTTCGCGCGGCGGCAGGAGTACGGTGAGCGGTTTGAGCCGCTCTATCTTGACATGCTCCGCGCGGGCGGCACGAAGAACGTACGAGAGCTTTTCGCGCCGTTCGGTCTCAATCCGGAGCACCCCGATTTCTGGAAACAGGGCATTGAAGCGGGGTTGGGAGCATTAGTCAAAGAGGCGGAACAACTCGCAAAGGAACTCGGTTTTGGTTAAAGCCGAGGAAAGGCCAATATCCCGCTCGGAGCGGGATTTTTTGTGTTACAATGCGCGTATATGGCGCTTATCCAGAATAAAAAAGCGTATTTTAACTACGACATCGAGGAGAAGCTCGAGGCGGGCATTGAATTGCACGGATTTGAAGTCAAGGCGCTTAAAGGAGGCCGCGGTTCGCTTGACGGTTCTTATGTCATTGTCCGCGGAAATGAAGCATATATCGTCAATATGCATATTCCTCCCTATCAGCCGGGCAACACCCCCGCCGGTTACGACCCTTATCGCGCGCGGAAGGTCATCCTGCATAAGGATGAGATCGCACGGCTTACCGGTATTGAGAAAGAGAAAGGATTGACAGCGGTGCCTGTTTCGGTGTATAATAAGTCAGGTAAGATCAAAATTGACATCGGCATCGGCCGCGGAAAGAAAAAATACGATAAACGAGCCGCAATAAAGAAACGCGACACCGAACGGGAAATCGGCAGGCGGCTCAAAGGATGAGAGCAAGTCGCTCCCCGCATCCAACCGGCATGCCGGTTGGATGCGGGGGATGATTGGCATCGACAAAGTGTGTACTTTGAAACATGCGGGTCGCGGTCCGGCCACCGCGTTAAACAGCCGGAAACCAGAAGTGCAAACACATTGCGCTCAATCGCTTCACCTTACTTTAAGGCAAGCGACTTCGCCTTCGTTCACGCTTAAGCGGCGAATGCGAACATCTCGTCTTCTGACTCCCGATACGAAGACGGAGGTGTAATATCATCGGGATAGGCGGCGCGGGTTTGTTTCTCCCGCGGCGCTGAAGCACCCGAAACTCGGCGCAGTTCGATTTTGTGCGTTTTCTACGCTCTGCGCCAAAAACAAAAACGTACTAGGCCTGTAGAACTGTTTCAAAACTATCTTTGCACGGCGGTTCGATTCCGCCCATCTCCATATCAAACACAAGGACCCCTTCATGGGGTCTTTTGTGTTTGACTTGCTGGAGATTGCGCAGCAATCGTCGGAATCGAACGGGCGCAGTCGGGACCCGCGCGAAGCGTGGGGGACGAGCCGGGCCGGCAAACACTTATGAGCGACCTGCCTGCGCAGGCAGGAGCGAATTAGTGATTTGGTATGTCGATTCCGCCCATCTCCACCAGATAGAAGAATGTAGAAGAATAAAAATGCCCCGGAACGGGGTGTTTTTATTTGCAAAACGAAAACAATTTTTTGGTTGTAAATATCTTCGTAAAGTGTTAGAAATGAGCCAGATTCCGAATACAAAAACTGAAAGGAGGTACCTGCAATGCGGACCGAAACGTCTCGCCTCGGGCAAGTCGTGCGGTTCTGTGTTGCAGGAGCCGCCGGCGTTATTGCCTACTATGCCGCTCTGTACGGCCTCACCGAGTACTTGGGTGTCTGGTATGTCATTTCTGCGGTGATTGGTTTCGTCCTGAATACCGGACTGAACTTCACACTTCAGAAATTCTGGACATTCCAGAACAAGGAAACTCAGATGGTCGGCCGTCAGCTCACGTTGTATGCTGCCATGACCGTTTCCTTTCTCATCGGCAACACACTCTTGCTGTACCTTATGGTGGAGTATCTGCACCTTTGGTACATCGGAGCGCAAGTGATTCTCACGATAGTCATCTCTGTCTTGAGTTTCATCATCTCCGGCAGAATCTTCAAAAACGAAGCTACCGCAGTAAACTGAAGCCGCACCGACAACTAACTGATCTGCTGGTTGAATGAGGCGCGGAATGGAACACGACGGATTCGGCGCATGCCGAGGCACGCCGCGCCCGTGGAGACGGGGACAGAAACCGTTTATAATAAAAACATGAACTCCCGTGACCTCGCGCAAAAAACAAAAAATGCCCGCATTAAAAAAATAGAAACGATCGGCGATTACGACGTTTGGCTCGTTGACGGAGAGTACGTGAGGAAAGAGATAAATGAAAACTTCGTTGAATACGACGACCATTACGGCCACCGCTTCATACCGCGTAACGAACTCTGGATTGACGAGGAGACGAATCCCGACGAACGAAGGTTTTTCATCAATCACATGTTCGTTGAGATAGGCCTCCTGCAAAACGGGGAATCGTACGACGACGCCGCACGCGAAGCCGATAGAGAAGAGGAACAGAGGCGCACGATTGAACTTAAAGAACAAAACCTCCTTCCGCTCAAAAAAAGGCCGCGGGAACTTCTTAATAGAATTCGCACAAAAATGCTCCCGCAGTACAGCGGCTCTGTTTCCGTGTGGCTCGTGCGCGGGCGCCTCGTCCGTGATTTTTTTCTCGTTGAATATGCCGAGGGCGGCCACGACAAGGTGTACACATTCATACCAAAAAACGAAATATGGATAGACGAGGTGCTTTCCGCAAAAGAGGTCGGCTTCATCGTTCTCCACGAACTGCACGAGCGGCGGCTCATGGCGGGCGGAAAAACATACCGAGCGGCGCACAAAATCGCGACGCTCGTTGAGGACTACTACCGCGACCATCCCAAAGAACTTGACGATCGGATACAAAAAGAAATCGCATCGCCCTGACGCTCTGCGCCGCGAAAAAAGTAACGGGTGGTAAGTTCGTGAGGGGTGCTTATGCTCCGCGTCTTTTTGTGATACTCTGGCCGCAGGCGCAGGCGGGAGGAAAAAGCGCGATGAGTAACGGGCTCGTCAGCGTATTCCCGATAGATTCTTTCATCCTCACGTTCTTCGTATGGCTTGTGAGCTTTATGCCGTGGGTTGAGCGCACCGTATACGGCCTCGGCTCGACCTCATCGGTCTCGTATACGCTATGGGACAATGTTGCGCTCAACGGAATCCCGGCGCAGAGTATCCTTGCCGTTCAAACGCTCGCCTTTTCCCTTGACATCCTGCGCGCCTACGGCCGCGTGGATGTCAAACGATGGATGCTGTGCTGTCTTACGGCGCTTTCTGTCGCCTATGTGTCCTGCGCGTTCTTCCTTTTTTCTTCAGCCAGCGCCGGACGCGCGGGGGTGGATGTCGCCGGCGGAATCGTGGTCATGCTCTCTGTCCTCGTCGCGCTTTTTGCGGTCTATTTCCGCCGCAAACGGTACATCCCGCCGTCCTCATGACCACGCCATCGCGCGGGTCCGCTAACTCTCAACCTCGCCGCCGGCGGGGTTTTTTAACAAAACAACCGAGCCGTTTACCGCCCTCTTTCATGCGCGGGGGCGCGGCTTTATTTTGTGTACGCAACGCTTGCTTTTCTTCCGTAAACCCCTTACAATAAGCCAATCTGAATTAAGACGTTTTCCGTCTCCAACGGATGAAAGAAAGAATAAATATAAACCGAAGAATACGCGCCCCGGAACTCCGCGTCGTCACCGACGCGGGAGAAAACCTCGGGGTCGTTTCTCTTGCAGACGCGCTCCGTGAGGCGGAAACGCGGGGGCTTGACCTCATTGAAATTTCCCCGAACGCAACGCCGCCGGTTGCAAAAATCATGGATTATGGTAAGTTTCAGTATCTGGAAAAAAAGAAGCAGAAGCAGGTGCGCGGGCAGCCGACCGAAACGAAGACGATCCAGGTGAAAATCGGTACGGGCGAACACGACCTCGGGCTCAAGGCGCGCCGCGCATCGGAGTTCCTTCGGGAAGGACATCGGGTGAAAATTGACCTTTTTCTCGCGGGGCGGGCAAAATATCTGGAGAAGGGCTTTCTTCGCGAACGGCTTGAGCGCATTCTCCATCTCATCACCGAGGAATATAAAATAGCCGACGGGCCGAAGGCCGGCCCCAAAGGCCCAACCATAATCATTGAACGAGTAAAGAAATGAACATCATGGCTCAGACAAAAAAAACGAACAAGTCGTACACCAAGCGGCTTAAAGTCACCAAAACGGGGAAAATCCTTGCGCGCAAGGGCGGCATTGATCATTTCCGCGCGCGCAAATCGCGGCAGAACGACATGGATCGCGCACGGTGGAAGCCGTTTGCCATGACGCCGAAAGCTAAACAGCAATTTTTGCGTTAACGCACGCTGCCATGACACGAGTAAAACGAGGAATTATTTCGCTCAAGCGCCGGAGAAGGGTTCTGAAACGGGCAAAGGGCTACCGATTCGGACGGAGCACCAAAGAACGGATGGCAAAAGACGCGCTTGCCCATGCGGGCATGCACGCGTTCAGGCACCGCCGCGCAAAAAAGCGCGAGTTTCGAAAATTGTGGAACGTTAAAATCAACGCCGAAACGCGGAAAAACGGAACGTCATATTCACGCCTTATCGGCGGATTGAAAAAGCGCGGCGTCTCGTTGAATCGCAAAATGCTCGCTGAACTCGCCGAACGTCATCCTGAACAATTTAAAAAAGTCGTGGAAATGTCGCGCGCGTAATTCTTCTTCGCGGCAGAGACAAAAACCGTCCCGCTTGAAGCGGGACGGTTTTTGTCTGGGGGCACACCGGCGCGCCGCGTTAGTGAATGACGTCGCGGTATTCGTAGAGATATTGATATTGATGTTTTTCTTCCTTTATCATGGCGATAAGTTTTTCAACGAGGCGCTTCGGGTCGTCGTCAAAAACAATTTTGTCGTTGGGGCGATGGGCTTTTTCCAACATGTTTTTTATGACCTCATCCGTCTCCCACGAGCCGCGGAGAACCCCGATCGGCTTCCGGTCTTCAAAGGCGATGGTGAACTCGTTAATGGTCCCGATGCGGCCGCATCCGACGATCACTGCGTCCGAAGCGCGCGTTAAAAGAAGATTCCTGCCGGAGTAGCCGAAACCCGTATACACAATGAGGTCAAGATAGTCAACGGGGAGCCGGTACGCCTCAATATGCTGCTCTTCGGTCGCCGCCGGAGAAAAACCGAGCGATATGCCTCCCTCTTCCTTCGTCCCCATGGTCGTCCAGAGAGGAAAACCGGTCGTGGCGCCGGTGATGAGGACCGCATGATGCCGCGCGATCTCGCGACCAAGCTCTTTTGCTTTTTCAAGCGCATCCGGCCCGCAGTGGCCCGTTTCCGCAGCGCCCGAAACGCATAGTTTCAGTTTGAGGTGTACGTGTTTATGTTCGTCGGGGTGCATACCGAGAGTGTGCGGCGCTTAGTACGTCATATATGATACCACGTATTCTTTCCGTTTGCCGCCGTATCAAAACTCCAACGTGACGGTTTCTCCAGCTTGCGGCGCAAAAGCGTTCATGCCGACGTAATCGCGCAGGCGTTGGGCGAGAAAGGTTGAAGCTTTTGGCTCCCCCATCACCACATAGACCGCCCGCACGGAATCCGCCGCTTGCGAGGCAAAGGCAAGGAGAGCTTCCGAATCCTTGTGCGACGAATAACCGCTGATGCTTTCTACGCGCGCATTGACGGGGACGGTTTCTCCAAAAATGGAAACGCGGCGCGCCCCTTCCAAAATCTCGCGCCCCAATGAGCCGGGCGCCTGATACCCGACGAAAAGCAGAGTGTTCCGCGGCTCGGGGAGATACCGTTTCTCATGATAGAGGACTCTCCCGCCCGCCGACATCCCCGACCCCGCGATGATGATCTTTGGGCTTGGCATATCGGCGATCGCGCGCGACTCCTCCATGGTTCCGGTAAACCGAAGCTGCGGGAATGAAAAAATATCTTCACCGTGCTCGATCGCGCGGCGCACGTCTTCGTTAAAATAATCAGCGTACTTTTTGTAGATCTCCGTCACCTTGATGCCGAGCGGCGAATCAAGAACGACCGGCACGTGAGGAATGCGCCGCTCCTGCGCCATGTGTTCTATTTCATACAGGATTTCCTGCATGCGCTCGAGCGAGAAAGCGGAAATAAGCAGCGCCCCATCTGCGCGCGCCGTTTCCTCAATGACGTCCTCAAGTTTCCCGCGCCGTTTTGCGGGTGTCTCATGCTCACGGTCGCCATAGACGCTTTCCATGACTATATAGTCGGTTTTCGGGAGCGGCTCTGTGTCGCGAAGCAGCGGCGTCGGGGAGTTGCCGAGATCGCCGCTAAAAACCACCGAACCGCCGTCATTCGTCAATTCAACCATCGCGGAACCGAGAATGTGGCCGGCGTCCCGCAGGGAAACACCGACGTTTTTAACGTTAAATTTCTTGTGGTAGGGCACAACCTCCCACCGGCCAAGCGCGCGCGCAATGTCATCGCGTCCGTAGAGCGCCTGGGCGCCGCCTCTCCGACTCTCTTCCGCCATGACCTCCAGGGCATCTTCAAACATGAGCGCGGAAAGTTCTTTGGTGGGCGGAGTGGATATGACAGTGCCGGTAAAACCGTCTTTCACCAGTTTGGGAATGCGGCCGCCGTGGTCAATGTGCGCGTGCGTGAGGAGCACCGCGTCAATGGAGGCGGGGTCATACGGAAACGGCGCGGCGTTCTTCTCTCCGCATGTCGGACATCCTTGAAAAAGGCCGCAGTCAATAAGAATGCGCGTCCCTTCCATTTCAACGAGAAAATTTGAGCCGGTCACTTCTCCGGCTCCGCCGTAAAAGGTGATGGATGCCTGTGTCATGAATACCGAACGGATGATGACATTTTATCGCGTTTCGCGCATATCCGCGGCGCGGTCATAACTGCCGAACAAGAAGTAAAGCATCGCGGCCACGATGCCGAGCGTATCGGCAATGAGGTCGGTCGCCGTATCAAATGCATAGTCGGG
Organism: Parcubacteria group bacterium; assembly: GCA_016176785.1. GTDB lineage: Bacteria > Patescibacteriota > Minisyncoccia > Phycocordibacterales > UBA2135 > JACOWN01. The sequence continues at coordinate 15,091 of JACOWN010000015.1, forward strand.
TTCGGCAACCGACGCGCCGCCTATCGCAAGTTCAAAAAGCTCCCACAAAATCCCGACGGCGAGCGCTGCAACGGCAACGCCGATAAAAAGGAGCGGACGCGGCCATGTTCGGGGCCGTTTTACGAGTCCGGAGAGGCGGAGAAACCACAAAAACATGCCGCTTATCCACACGCCGCCGAGAAAATGCACCGAGGCGTCAAGCCACGTAAAACGCAGATACCACGCCGCAAAAAGGCCTCCGAGATGAAAACCTGCAAGTATGACAAGGGCGGCGAAGATGCTGAATAAAAAAGCGTGCTGACGCAACATGTTCTTTCATAGTATACCGCGAGAAGCGCTGGTCACCAAAAAGCCGCTCCAAATGAGCGGAACGGCTCTGTGGTGGCCACTGGAGCTCAAACCCAGCGAGTTTCCAGGTGGGTGCCCGCGGGGAGATAAACCCCGAACGAATCAGCGGCTATCCCCCGATACGCCGGAAAACCGGCGCGCCCTGCGGCTAAGGCTCCCGAAGGTAACCAATAACCTGGATTTTTACTCCAATGACCTTTTTTAGTATACCGCTATTCAAGGAGACCGTCGAGGTTAACGTCGTAGAGAATGCGCTCTCCCACGAGCCGATAATTCACGATTTCATCGGGGAGAAACCACAGGGAGATTTCCTTTGCGGCTTCGTCCGGTGTGCCGGAAGCATGCACCAGGTTGCGAACGGCGCGGCCGTCGGTGTCTGACATTTGGTAGGAATCCAGGACGTAATCGCCGCGGATAGTGCCGACATCCGACTTCAAGGGCTCGGTGCCGCCGGTTAATTTCCGCACAAGCTCTACCGCGTGCGCGCCTTCCCAGACCATCGCCACCACGGGACTTTTCGTCAGGTATTTTTTTAAATTATTGAGCACGCCGCGGGCAAGCGCGACGGGGTCTTCGGTCGGCGGCGTGAGCCCTTTTGCTTTGTAGCCCTCAATGGTCTTTGTCCCCGTCTTCCGAAACCATTCCGGGTCCACCGTGTAATGCGCCTCCACGTGTTCTTCGGTCGGCACCGTCATTTTCATCGCGACAAGCTTCAATCCAAGCCGTTCGTAACGCTGGATTATTTCGCCGATAAGAGACCGCTGGACGCCGTCGGGCTTGATGACGACGAGGGTTCGTTCTTTTTTGAGGTGAGCCATAAAAAAGCGGGCTGTTGCTTAGAGCTTACAAAAGGACGCGGTTCTTTGCAACGTATAATAATGCACACCGCCGACACACCCCCGACACACCCCGCTTTGTTTAAACTTTCTCCCATGGGAGAAAGTTTAAACAAAGACGTTTTGCTTTTTACGCTTTATGCCGGGGGCTTTACGTTGGGGTTGGGGTTGGGGTTGAGGTTGGGGTTTGCGTTTATTTTGTCGGAGTATTTATTTGAGTGATTATTTCCGCGCCGGTTTTGGTAACAAGAATGGTGTGTTCAAACTGCGCGCTTCGCTTTCCGTCTTTTGTCTTGAGCGTGTAGCCGTCGGGAGAAGAATAGATCTCCGGCGACCCTTC
>JACOWN010000008.1 GCA_016176785.1 Parcubacteria group bacterium
CAACCGTTCGCTGTCCCAGCGACGCGACGCGCTTGCGGGTTTCAAGACGGGACGCTACCGCGTGCTTGTGGCGACCGATGTCGCCTCGCGCGGTATTGACGTGAAGGGCATAGAGCTCGTCATTAACTACGACCTCCCGAAGGACAGCACCGACTATGTGCATCGGATCGGGCGCACGGCGCGCGCGGGTGCCGCAGGCCGCGCCGTTTCGTTCGTCATGCCCGAAGAAAAACGGGGTATCCGCGATATAGAGCGGCTCATACGGAAACCTCTCTTTATTTCCAGAACGCCCGAACTTCCGCCCGCGCGGTTTGTGCCGGCGTCAATGCGCTCGGGGGAGCGGCGCTTCCCGCGGCAAAGGCCGTTCCCTCCCCGCCCGCACGGTTACGGAAGGGGTTCTCGCCGCAGTGGCCGCGGGCGTTAGGGCATTTCATTTTTCAAAACCAGCTACCCACGGGAAAACTCCCGTTTTCCCGACCCCTTTCCCGTTCTCATCCTCGCCCCATGATTTTTCTTGCGTTCAAAACTGTCCCTCCTGAACAAAATCCGAACTTTTTACCAAAACAATCCGAGCGAGGACTAATCTGCGCGCCTCGTCCGCTCCCTTCGGTCGCGGGAGCAAAAACAAAAAATTTTCCTTACTTTTCTTATTTTCCTCGGCGGGGGGTAGGGGGAGCCGACAAAAAATGGAAAGGAAATTTTTGGTTTTGCTTCGCCGTTTCAGATTACAAAATGAACACTTGTATTATATTCATTTGCGGTTCTTTGACGATGTTCATTTCTCCGTCCTCACGGCGACCGAGGCGCTTCCTCTCGGCGTTTTGTGGTAGCCCCCCGTGCGCACACAAGGCCCGTTCGTTATGCGAACGGCTCTCTAAAATACCGTTATTTTGAGGCACGTTTTCACTACTTGACAGGTAGCTATTGATAGTGTTTACTTACTTTGTAATTAAAGCTCTTTGATAGTAACTTGAGACGAGCTTTTTGAGCCGTTTTGTACGACTTAGAAAGCTCGTCTCAAGTCGAGGCTGGCCGTCCACCGAAGCGTTTTCGGTACATCAGCAACCGCAGGAGATGAAGATGATGACGAAAGAACTGACCCCGCGGATTCTCCGGAACGTCGTTCCGAATCCGCAATGCCTGAACCTCAACGTGAATACCCCCATTTCGACCAGAAACATCGAAAGCTTCGACCTTCCGCTCCGCGAGAACTCGGAGTTGAAGGTCGGCCCGATCGGTGCGGCGCTGGTTCGCAGAATCGACGGCATCCTCGGCTGCGAGAACGTGACGCTTCAGCAGTACAGCGTGCAGGTGATCGTCGGCGACGCCTTCGACCCCGACGCGGATGGTATCACGGATGCTGTGATCGAAGCGCTGAGGGACTGCTTCGGCGACAAGCGCGACAAGGTCGAGGTCGTCAACAAGGACACGCGGCATCTCTATTGCGAAAACCCGTGAGGCGCCTTCGACTTCGATGACGACTTTCCCGTCCCGTGCCACATCCCAGTGGCGACGGTGGAGCGCTCAACGAGACCGAGCGCAAGACGGACGAGTATCCCTGACAGGAACACCAACAGCCCCAGGCAGCAATGTCTGGGGCTATTTCTTTTTATTGTTGGATTATCATATTTATTTTCTCATCCTAGGCTACATGGTCCAGAGCCATGTGTCCTGTTTACCCCGCCAAATTTTTGAAAGTTACCGCTTTACAGCCAAAGCTGCGGGGCTAGGATTCGAACCTAGGCTACATGGTCCAGAGCCATGTGTCCTGCCACTAGACGACCCCGCAAACAGTAAAAAACGCGCACATGCGCATTTTCTACGATACCACAATCGTTCCATATTTTCTAGGGTTTTACCCCGCGGGGCGTTCTAATTTCTTACGCACAAGAGTAACGATATTCTCAATCGTCCATTCGGATTTCGCCAGATATTCAAATACTCCGACATCAAGAGCGCGCGCAATTGCCTCCTCGCCTTCAAGGACGGTCAAAATGATGACGGGGATGTTTTTTGTGGCGCTGTTCTGCTTCAGGCGCTTGGCAACCGCGTAGCCGTCAAGCTTCGGCATCCTGATATCAAGAAGCACCAGGTTCGGCAGTTCTCGTTCCACCACCCGAACCCCCTCTTCGCCGTCATATGCGTTAAAGACGGTAAAACCGGCCTCGCGAAGCGCCTCCGAAAGCGTCTTTGCGAGTATTTCGTCGTCTTCAATGAGCGCAACGGTATGGGTCATATATTTTTCATAGTAGGTGAAAACGCGCAGACATTCTAACGGATTCGGTCAAGCTCCTGTCCCATATACTTTTCTATTTTTTCGCTCACGGCGCGCGCGCTCTCCACATGATGCGCAAACTCGGCGCGCGCTTGTTCGTCCATGTTCGCGAGTCCCCGTGAACGCATTCCCTCAAGAGCGCCGAGGTGCTCCGCAAGCATCGCGTTCAGTTTATTGATGTCGCGCATCGCAACGGTGCGATACATTGACCGCATGCTCTGCTCTCTCACATACCACCATCCGGCAATGCCGGAACCGGCGGCGGCAAGGAGCAACAACAAAATCACGATCTCAAACCAGCCAAGGTCAAGGGGACCGAAAGAAATGACGGGGTTGGCGCGAACTCGCACGGCGCTTGCTTCGGCGGGGTAGCTTAAGGCGCCGCGAGCGTCAACGGCGGTAACAAACAGGTTGTATCGCCCGATGGAAAGCGGATTTTTAACCAGGATCTCCCAATTTCCCGCGGCGTCCACCGTCGCTTCTCCGCTAAACGCCTCCTGGCTCTTGTCGTCAACGAGCGTCATGCGAACCCCCAGGCCCGGCTCGGTTTTTCCCGCGGCAAACACAAACTCTCCCAAGGAAACCGACTGCGTCACGAACCCGACGGTCGGCGTGGGGAGCGGTACGATGTCTATGTCAATGCTGTCCTCGGTAAAATTACCCGCGCGGTCAACGGCGCGCACAACGACGCGGTGAGGCCCCGGCCCAAGGAGCGGCAATGTCATTTCTCTTTCTTCGGTCACCGTTTCGTCGCGATTGTCTATGCGGATGACATAGTGCTTAATGCCGGAAATGCTGTCGCTTGTCGCAAAAGAAATGTGCGGAGAGGGGTCGCCGGTTTTCAATCCCTGCGCGACGTTGATTTTGAACGGGAGCGGCGGCAGAGTGTCTATCGCAAGCCGGTAATGCGCAGCCGGCCCCCAGCCGATATTGTTCCTGAAACGCACATGGAGATACCGGATCCCGTTTCCAACGCCGCCGAACATCTTACTCTCAAAAAGCCCTTCCGACCGCGCTTCCGGCGTGAATCGCGGCGCTTCATTCATTGCGGTGCTTACCCCGGAAATATCGGGCGGCAAACGCCACTGCGCCAAAAAATCAGCGGTAAAACCGTACCAGTTCTCCGGATCGGGGTAGAGCGGCACGGTAAGGACCGGCTCCGCGGGCAAGCGCCCCACAACCTCCGACACCCTTTGCACTTGGACGGGCTCCGGAACCGCCGGCCGCGGCGTTACGACGCTTGGCACCGCGGTGAACGTCGCGATCTCCATTGAGGACAAAAGATTGGTGCCGCTCCCGTCGGAGGCGGTAATCGCGGCATCCCCGGGCGTTATGACGGCTTCTCCCGCGCCCTTCACCGTAAACACCACTTTCAAAAGAGGGATTGAGCTCCCCGAGACGCCGTTCGTCGTGCCGCCTATAAAAAGTACGGTTCCGTCTTGATTTGAAAAACGCGGCTGTTCCAACCAAAAATTAAAAATGGAAGCGCCGGGGGAATAATCCACCGCTTTGACTTCCAGCACCTCTTTTGAGAATGAAAGCGTCGCTTGCGCCGCGTTGAAACTTTGTCCGGCGCTGTTGACCTTAAGTTCAACCGCCACTTCTTGCCCGACTTGGAATTCGCCGGTTTTCGGAGAAAAAAAGAGAGTCGCCGCATGCGCCGCAGAAACGCTCGTAAAAAAAGCGGCTGCTGCAATAAAAATGAAGAGTTTTTTTATCCGCATAATGTGGAACATCACCTTTCTTTTTGAAATGCCTGCAAAAACACGCCGAAATCGGAAATGTCCACCTTTCCGTCGCGATTCACGTCAACGGTTTCTCGTTCCGCTCCGTCCGCGCGCCAACGGGAAAGAAAAACACTCCAGTCGGTTATGTTTATTATACCATCTCCGTTAAAATCGGCCTCCGGAACGGCGACGGCGACGACGGAAAAGGACCTCGTCGGCGACCAGTCGCTTGTTACGCCGTTTTCTTTGCTCTGCTGCTTGGCCCGAATTGAATACGCGCCGAACGGCAAGCGCGCGGTGTTTATCAAAAAACTATACCTTCCTTCGTCATCGGCGTACGTCTCATACCGTATATCGTTTTCTATCTGCACCATCACTTTATTCCCCGGCGAAGCAAAGCCGAGCGCTTTGATGAAATCGCCCCGCCGGACCGCGCGCCGATAGAGATCAACCGTCGGCGGGACAAAAATATCTTTTTGGCTGAACGAATTGGAAACGGTGTCTATGTTGAAAAATTTCGCCTGCGTCGTCCGCCCTTCCTTGTCGGCCACAAGCACGCCGTATGAATAATTGCTTTGAAAAATGCCGCGAAAAGAAATGTCAAACGCTCCGTTTCCCGCGGTTACCGGTTCCTTGCGGATCGGCCGCTCCGCTCGAGCGTATTTTTCTATGACCGTAATTTTTGCGCCCGGATACGCGTTGCCGGAAAAAGTCACGGAAGTCGGCGGAACCTGATACGCGAGAGCGTTGGGGAACACTATCGCGGCGCAACCCGTGTACGTGGTAAAGGACGCGCCGTTGTTGGTGACCCGAAACGCAAACGCTTTGTCATCGGCATACATCTCGGTGTCCTCAAGCGACCACTCATACTCCGTCCTCGCGTTTTGCGCGAGGACAAGTTGCGAGGCGGGATTCGTGCTTTCAAGAATGAGGCCTGAGGTGTAACTTGCGCCGCCCGAGATCTGCTGAGTCGTGGAAGCGCCGTCAGCAAAGTGCGGCGAACTTCTCATGATAAATCTCCCGCTTCCCCCGACCGCGCTCCAGCCGCTTGAGGCGCAGTAATCCGACGCCTCGTACTCCGCAAAACTTGCTTCCCGCCATTCAAGGAGCGGGGTCAAGAGCCCAGGCGCCTGCGACACGCGGACCGCAAAACGGAGGCGAAATCGGGGAGGGTGGAGCGCGTCTCTTGGATTTTCGCCCGGCCGCGTTATTCTTCTGCCGGATGATTCGTTTGGAAGCAGATCCGGGTCGCCCAATCCCGACGCGGCCGTTTCTCCTCCGTCGTCGTCGCGGAACCAAAAGCCCTCCTGCGTAAAGCGCGCCGCGGACGCCGGTCCAAAGACAACGCTTTGGGTTGAACTTACATCCAAGCCCGTTCCTTCCGTGTCTGAAAGGGAAAGGGTCACCGTTTCGGCGACGCTGTCGTTAATTTCGCGCGTGCCCGTGCCGTTCACGATAGCGACGAGACTGCCGCCGGTCGCCGAGCCGCTCGCAATAAGCGTTACGTCGCTCTGATAGGCCGTATCAACTTGATTGTTTGATTTTCTCGCCTGAACCGTTACGGTAACGGGTACGCCGGCGGTGCTGTCCTGCGGGTCAACGATAAAAAACTTGACCGCGCCTGACGGAGGAGCCGCCTCTGCGTACAGCGCGAGCAGAAAAATACACACGGAAAAAATGAGGGCGGTTCTCATGCGGCTTCACTATGCGCGCGGAGAGGCCTCGCGCGCCAAAAAGTTTTTTACTTTCTCCACGATCTCGGCGACGGGATGCTGGGATTTCACGAAGTAGTCGTTCGCACCGAGCTGGAGTCCTTTCTTGATGTCGTCATCGCTCCCCAGCATGGAAAGGATGATGACGGGGATATTCCTCAAGACGGCCGATTTTTTCATCTCCTCAAGAATGACGAAGCCGTGTTTGTTCGGCAAAAGAAGGTCAAGAAGAACGAGGTCGGGACGCTCGTTCTCAATGCCGGTGAGGGCGATCTCGCCGTCTTCTATGACGGAGACCGAGAAGCCCGCCTCTTCAAGTTCGTCCTGAAGAACCCGCGCAAGCACTTGGTCGTCCTCAATTATGGTGATTTTTTCAGACATACGAAGTTTTATGACGCTAGTAATGCTCCTAATAATTTTTGCACAGGCGCCGCAACGCGCGCAACACTCCTTAGACAAGCCGTTTTCCACCCTTTTTCATCCGAGAAATATACGGGAGTTCGGCGAAAAACGTGGTTCCCCTTCCCGGGGATGACTCAAACCAAACGGCGCCGCCCAAGAGTTCCGCCGCCTGTTTCGCGATATAGAGACCAAGGCCGGTGCCGTCCGGTTTGATCTTTCGCGCGTTGGACGCTCGACCAAACTTTTGAAAAATCGCGTCGTGTTCTTGAAGCGGAATGCCGATGCCGGTGTCCTTAATCGAAACGAGAAATGTTTTTTCTTTCGCTTTGACGGATATTTCTACGCGGCCGTCACGCGGGGTGTATTCAAGCGCGTTCGCCACAAACGAATGAATAAAGTTGCGGAACGCCATCTTGTCGGTTACCGCCTCAAGCGCAACGGGATGTTGCGCGAACGACACCGCAATGTTTTTGTGAACGCGCAGAGGTTCGTTTTCAAGCAGGAGTTCGTTCAGAATGGCGATGACGTCTGTTTTCTGCGGTTCAGTGCCGACGCTCCCCTCTTCAAGCCGCGAAGCGTTCAGAAGCACCGTTACGAGCTCCGAGAGCCGTTTGCTTGCGTGGCGAATGTCGTTCAAATACGCGCGGCCGCTTTCCGAGAGGTTATGCTCCTTTTTGAGAAGGCGCTCAATAACCCACTGCGTGGCGGTGAGCGGGGTACGAAGTTGGTGGGATGCTATGCTGATAAACTCGTTCTTGAGTTCGTCAATCCGCCGCTCTTTCGTTATGTCGCGTTCAATGCCGACAAAGAAAAGGACCGTTTTTGTCTCGTCAAGAACGGGGTAAATATCAAGGTGCGCCGTGTATTTTTCACCGCTTTTCCGCACATTGGAAACGTCCCCCGAGAACGGCTGTTTCTTTTCCTTGATCGTCTCCCACAATTTCACGTAATACTCGCGCGGCATCCGGCCGCCCCAGCGTGACGGTTTTTTGCCGATGACCTCCCCGCGCGCGTATCCCGTTATCCGTTCGGTTGCCTGATTCGCATATAAGATAATCCCTTCCGTATCGGTAATGATCATTTGCTCGGAAGCGCCGTCCACCGCCTGTTTGAATCGCCGAAGGTCCGTCTGCGAAGTTTGAAGCAAAGAGAGCATCTTGTTAAACTCCCGCGCAAGTACGCCGAATTCGTCGTCAGAAGCAACGGTCGCCCGCTGCGTCAAATCTCCGCGGCCGATTTTTTGGACGACAGAAACGAGCTGAAAAAGGGGCCGGGTAATGATGCGCAAAAGATACCAACTGCCCACCCCGAATACGGCGAACAAAAGTGCGCCGAAACCATACAGCATCCGTACGGCGCGTTCGCGCGTCGCCGCAAGCAACGCGGCCGAGGAACGATCCAGCTCAAAAGCGGTAACCCCTGATTCGTGCAACGCAAGAAATATTGAATCCGAAAGAAACTGCAGCCGCGGGCCGGCTGCGACGCGCAGTTCAAAAGCCCCGTCGCGGCGATACAAGGCAACGGCTTCACCAAAAAAAATCGTGGTTGAAGTAAGGTGTTCCCGCAATTCGCGTAGAAATGAGCGTGATCGCTCATCAACGATCAGCTTGTCAGCGCGCATAAGCGCTTCGTCAACGGTTTGGACCAGATTGTTCCATTGGGCTAGTTTTGAATCGGTCGGCTCTTGCAAGAAATCCCCCGACACAAGCGCGAGTCCCAAAAAAGAATTGGCGATGATTGATGCGGCCTCCGACTGCGCGAAAATCTTCCTAACCTCCAGTGTGTCGCGGATGAAAAAAACGAACATGAGCGCCAGAACAAAGCAGAAGACGGCAAACCCGATGAAAACACGCTTTCGGATTGTCATATCGCGAGAGAACTTTAATGAATGAGGGTGACTGCGTCCGGCCGCACGCGTTCAAGTGCTTCCCAATGGATAAGGCCGAACACGCTGTTAAGCTGCGGGGGCGAAGCGCCTGTTTTTTTCGTGAGCCATCGAGCGTGTCGCTCAAGGTCAATGAGCATCGGCTGGCTCAAGTTCAGAGAGAATGTATATCGCGCGTATCGTTCGGCCAAAAAAGCATTGTCAATCTTGCTCATGTCTGAAACGATCTCCCACGCCTCTTTTGGATTTTCGCGGATGAATTGTTCCGCGCGAGCCAACGCGCGGACAAATCGCTCAACGGTGTCGGCGTGCGACCGGATATACTCCGCATCGGCGACAAGTTGAAAAAAAGAGCGGTGTATGTCTTTGGTTCCGAACACGAGCGCGTTCTCCCGGAGCTTCTGTTCGGCAAAAATCGTGTAGGGCTCCCACGACACGATGGCGTCAACGGCGCCATCGGCGAGCGCATCAACCATGCGGTTCGGCGCGATATTAATGAGCTCCACCCTCTCACTCGCGACGTCGTGATAAAGAAGGAATGTGTCCAGAACAAATTCGCCGTTTGAGCCGAGGGTGACGCCGATGCGTTTCCCCGAAAGGTCTTTGGGTGACATGATGCCGCGGTCTTTGCGCGCGACGACGAGGAGGACGTTATACGAATCAAAAACCGTTGAAACGATGCGCACCTCTCTGCCTTGCGCAACCGCATGCAGAATCGGGCTGTTTCCGGAAAACGCAAAAGCGGCTTTGTCTTTGTAGAGCGCCTGTATCACTTCTTGACCGGATTCAAACCACCGCACAGTCACCGCAAGCCCCTCTTCGGCGAAAAAATTTTTTGCATACGCGACAAAAAATAAGCCGTCGTTTGGTACCGGCAGAACAGCTACGGTCACCTCATCAAGCGGCGGGGTTTTGTCCGTTGCCGCTTCCGGCGCCCATGCCATGTACGCCGCGGATACGGCGAGAAGAGCCGAGACAGAAATAAGAAGCAAAATGAGTAGCGCGCGGTACGAAAGAATGCCGTTCGTTGTTTCCATATTATTGCGGCGGAGGGACACCTCCTTTTATGATGAGATTTTGTTGGGAATCAAGGTACAAAGCGAGGTCTTTCTGGCAATGGGGGCAGCGAATAAAGGCGGATAAACTGCATCGTTCGCCTTTTTGGCATACGTTCCTCATAAGCACGCCGCGGCAATGCGGACAGTGAATGAGTAAGCCGTCCCTTTTGTTGCTTGCGTATTTCATGGGGACACCAAAACGGCCCGCCCCCCCCCGCGCGATACACAGGGAGAAATGTGAGGGCCGTAGAACCACACCAAAATATTTCGGATTGCGGGGATAACTCTTAAAAAGATTATACCATGCAAAACAACCGCTCGCGTCAAGAGCGCGCTGTGGACAAGTGTGAGTGAGTAGCGTTTAGCGTCGTTTGTGCTCCAGTGCCGCTTTTACAAAAGCGTTAAAAAGCGGGTGCGGACGCAAGGGACGCGCGTGGAACTCGGGATGAAATTGCGTGCCGAGGAAAAACGGGTGCGTCCGGAGCGGCAATTCCATGATTTCCATAAGTTTTCCGTCGGGCGAAACGCCGGAGAAAACAACCCCCGCTTTTTCAAGCGCCCCGATGTATTCCGGATTCACTTCGTAGCGGTGGCGGTGGCGTTCGCGCGCCACGACTGCGCCGTACGCTTTCCGCGCGATCGTTTTCTTTTTGAGGAGCGCGGGGCAAACGCCGAGCCGCATGGTGCCGCCGTACGCTTCGCGCTCAAGAAGTTTTTTTTGGTCCGGCATAATGCCGATCACCGGATACGGCGTCGCGGGGTCAACTTCAACCGTGTGCGCGCCCTTGAGCCCCGCAACGTGCCGCGCGTATTCAATGACGGCAAGCTGCATGCCGTAACAAAGCCCGAAAAACGGTATCTTGTTTTCGCGCGCAAACCGGATCGCCCGTATTTTCCCCTCAACGCCGCGCTCCCCGAAACCGCCGGGGACGATGATGCCGTCGTATTTCTTGAGCTCCCGCAACCGACGGGGGTCTTTCTCGTAGTCAAAAGCGTTGAGCCACGTGATGCTCGGCTTTCGTCCCGCATTGTACGCCGAGATTTTAATCGCTTCTATCACCGAAATGTACGAATCGGAAAGCGTAAAATCTCCCGTGTCAAAATACTTCCCGACAATGGCTATCCGCACCGGCTTTTCAACGCGTTTTATTTTTGCGGCAAACGCGCGCCATCGCGCAAGGTCGCTTGCGCGCCGCGGTTTGAGGCGGAGTTCGTCTAGGATGATTTCGCCGATGCGGTCTTTTTCAAAATTGACCGGCACTTCGTAAATGCTCGTGATGTCGGGGGCGGAAATGACGTTCGCGGGCGGAATGCTGCATGACACCGCGATCTTTTCCTTGCGCTTTTTATCAAGCGGGGCCTCGCTTCGCGCGATGATGATGTCGGGCTGAACGCCGTAGGAGTTAAGCTGGCGCACGGCGTTTTGGGTCGGACGCGTTTTCATCTCCCCCATCATGTGGGGGATAGGAAGGTACGAAACCATAATGAAAATGACGTCGTCCGGATTTTGGAGATGGAGCACGCGCGCCGCTTCAATGAACATGATGTTCTGGTAATCGCCCACCGTGCCGCCGATCTCAATGATGGAGATGTCCGCCGCGCTTGTTTCCGCCGAATGCACGATGCGGCGCATAATTTCGTCGCGAATGTGCGGGATCGCTTCAACGCATTTGCCGCGATACCCCAAGCTCCGCTCGCGGTCAATGACATGTTTATAGATCATTCCGCTTGTCATGTAGGACTCGTCCGTCAGGTCCATGTCAAGAAAACGCTCGTAATTCCCCATGTCTTGGTCGCACTCAAGGCCCGAATCAAGCACGAAAACCTCGCCGTGCTCCGTGGGGTTCATGGTGCCCGCATCAACATTAAGATAGGGGTCTATTTTAATCGGGTTCACCCGAAACCCCTTTCCCTGAAGGATTTTGCCCATGGATGCCGTCGCAACTCCCTTGCCGACGCCGGACATCACGCCGCCGATGACGAATATGTACTTATGGTTCTTAGGCATAAAAAATTGAAATTTGAAATCCGAAGCACGAAATCCGAAACAATATCTAAATTCAAAATTCAAATAACGAAACCACTACTGGGATTTCCTCATAATGGCGCTAAAAATCATCATTAACTCACCCGCTTCTTTCAACAAACGCAATCGCCCTTTTTCTAAAGACGAATTATTATTCATATCTATTAATGACAACCAATATTTTGTTTCTTTTGATTCCTTCCTTGCTATTTTGATTCTCATCACAAAATCTTTCTTGCTGAGCGCTTCGTTTGCCTCAATATAATTTGCGCCCATTGAACCAGATGAGCGAATGAGTTGTTTCCCATCTTCGATATTCGCTGTCGTTTTCGGAAGTTCCTTTACAAAAGCCCTTACATCACGGGCGAATTTATGTGTACGTTCTTCCAAATCATATCGTTTTGAATTTTCTTTTTCTGTCATTCGAATTTGTTTCGGATTTCGGATTTCGGATTTCCAAAAAATACCTACGTCTTTAGGTATTTTTTGGTGATGTACCGGCGCACGGCGAAGTAGCTTGACCCGACGCCGAGCAGGATGCCCGAGAGGATGATGATGAGAAAAATTTGCCCGAAATGCGCGAGATAGTACGAGTAGAGGTTCACGCTGCCGAAGAACCGTTCCGCGGCGCCGCCCAACCAGTACGTCAATGGATAGAACAAAACGAGCACGATGACCGCCGCGACAACGCCGTGCATGAATCCTTCAACGAGGAACGGCCCGCGCACGTAGCGCTTGTCCGCGCCGACGAGCCGCATGACGGAGATCTCTTCGCGCGACGTGTAGATGGCGAGGCGTATCGTATTAAATGTAATGACGAGAGAGATGAAGGCGAGCACGATGACGATGGCGAGGCCGAGCGTTTCCGCGCTGTCTATGATGCGGGACAGACGGTCTATCACGACCTTGTTCTGGTAGTAATTTATTTTGTCAATTATCTGCCCCGCGCTTGCGACGCTCGCCGCGTTGTTCCGATTTTCAAGAAATCGCGCGATGCTTTCATACTGCGACGCTTCTTTCGCTTTAATGTTGAGCGCCGCGCCGAGAGGATTGTCGTCAAGTTCTTCGAGCGCCTGAAGCGTCTGAAAATCATTTTCGTGGCGCGCGCGAAATGTCTCAAGCGCTTCCTCGCGCGAGGTATATGTGACCGATGCCACTTCGGGGAGCGATTCAAGGTCGCGCTTTATGGAAAGGATAGCATCTTCCGAAGCGCCGGTGACGAAATAAACATTCACGTCAACTTTGCCCGAGATCTGCGTCAAAGCGGCTTCCATGGCGGCGCTGAAAAAGACAAGCGAGCCGACCATGAAAAGCGTGATGACGAGCACCAAAACGGACGCGAGCGACACGAAGCCGTTGCGAAAGAAATTGAAAACGCCGGTGCGAATGATTCGTTTGAAATCGGTTAGCATATCAAAAAAAAATTAATTTCCAATTTTAAATTCCAAAATTACAGCACATATCTTCCTTTTTTGTCGTCCCGCACGATTTTCCCCCGTTCCATGGTGAGGACCCGCTTGCCGAGCGAGTCAATGACGCCTTTGTTGTGCGTCGTCAAAAGCACCGTTGTGTTGAGTTCGTTGATGCGTTGAAGGATTTCTATTATCTCTTTTGTGTTTTTGGGGTCAAGGTTTCCGGTCGGCTCGTCGGCGACGATGACGTCGGGCTGGTTTACGATGGCGCGCGCAATGGCGATGCGCTGGCGTTCGCCGCCGGAGAGCTCGTCGGGGAAGTTCCACATTTTGTCTTTGAGGTCAACGAGCCGGAGCACTTCTGGCACATCCGAAGATATCTCCGCGTCGTCCCGTCCCGCAACCTCCATCGCGAAAGCGATGTTTTCATACGCCGTCTTGTGCGGCAAGAGGCGGAAATCCTGGAACACGACGCCGATGCGCCGCCGGTACGCGGGAATGTCGCGGGCGTGGAGCGCGTGCACGTCGGTTGATTCAAAAAAGACGGACCCGCTTGTCGGCCATTCTTCAACCAAGAGCATTTTGAGCACCGTTGATTTGCCGGCGCCGGAATGCCCGACGATGGAGACGAACTCTCCCGGTGCTACGGAAAACGTCACGTCATCCAGAGCGGCGACGTTGCCGGAGTATATTTTTGAAACTTTATCAAAATGGATCATGTGACAGCTATAAGCTAAAAGCTACAAATTCTTTTCCGCCTCAATGAATTTGTCGAGTTCCCCTCCCTCCAATACCGCCTCGGTATCGCCGACCTCAATGCCGGTCCGGTGGTCTTTCACCAGTTTGTAAGGATGCAGCACGTATGACCGTATCTGACTCCCCCACTCCGCCTCCGTCGTTTTTGAGATGAGAAATCCCGCTTCTTCTTTCTGCGCCTCGGCCTCCTTCAGGCGGTACAGTTTCCCGCGCAGGATCTCAAGCGCCCGTTCTCTGTTTTGCGCCTGTGAGCGTTCGGAGTCAACGTGCACTGAAAGATTCGTCGGGAGGTGCACGATTCTGACGGCCGTTTCGCGCTTGTTGACGTTCTGGCCGCCCGGACCGCTTGAACGCGCGAATTCAACGGCGATATCCGATTCGGGAATTTCTATCGCTTCCCCCTTCGGCAGCTCGGGGATTATTTCCACCATCGCAAACGACGTGTGCCGCAATTTCTTCGCGGAAAACGGCGAGATGCGCACGAGCCGATGAACGCCCGACTCATTCTTGAGCGTGCCGTACGCGTTTTTTCCGCGAATCTCAAACGTAAGGTTGCGGTATCCGCCGTGGTCATTTTCGTTTTTATGAAGGATGGAGATTTCCCACGAGTTTTTCTCGCCGTAGCGGCGATACATTCCAAAGAGCATCCGCGCGAAATCCTCCGCGTCGTCCCCGCCGGCGCCGGCAAAAATCGTGATAATGGCGTTCCCTTTATCGTATTTTCCGACTCCCGCCGCTTCCGCCTTGAGGTCGTTGTATTCCCGTACGATCGCTTGGGCGCGCTCTTTGTGGGCCCAGAAATCGGCCGCTCCCATCAGCCGTTCAATCTCCGCGAGCCGCTTTTGGATCTCTGCCTTCCTGTCCGCCATCACAAAAGTATAGCAGGAGGCGGATGATTTACCAAACGTGACCGCCGCGGAAAAATGGGGTATGCTGCGTAAAGAATTACGAGGGAAATGCCATGCGCATTGTCCGGCTCTTGGCGGCGATAGCGGCGTTTTCGGTCGCTGTTCTAATCTCCGCAAGCGTGGCGGCGACCGATGCGCTTGCGGCGCAATATCCGCCGCTTGCGATTGATGTGGTGGTTTTCGCAAAGAACGGCAAAGACGGCGAGGAGGTGCGCAAGGTGCACCTCATAGCGCGCTCGGAGGTCGTTCTGCGGAACGGACTCGTGTATTGCAGATACTCGTGGCGCGACGCCGAAGGAGCGGAAAAGACACCGCTCCTTGCGCGGCTCAGCGGCAGTATCGGCTCGGCGCTCGGCCTCATTCAGACAAATGCGTTCGTGGTGAGCAATCTTTGGCTTGAGAAAATGTTCGTCTGCAAGCCGCAAAAAACCGAGTATCCCATCACCCTCCATAGTTTCTCCGGCCGGCAACTCACACTCTACTGGGACGAAGCGCTTACGAAGCCGGTCAAAACCATTACAGTAACGGCATATTAAACCGCCGCGCAATATTGCGCGGTTTTTTGTGCCGTGGTAAGCCAGCGGTCGGGATTGAACCGACGACCCCCGCTTTACGAAAGCGGTGCTCTACCAACTGAGCTACGCTGGCAAAAAGCCGTTGCCCGGGATTGAACCGGGGACCTCGTTCTTACCAAGAACGCGCTCTACCAACTGAGCTACAACGGCAATGAACACGGTCGAGGTCGCGACCCCGCCTCGGCTGTCGCTTCGCGACATGCCTGCGGCTTTCAAATCCCTGCGCGCAAGCGAGCAGTCGCTTGCGCTTCGTTTGCTTGCTCATCCCGCCTCCGGCGGAACTCGCTGCGCGGCCGAAGGGATTTGAACCCTCGATCTTCGCCGTGACAGGGCGACGTGTTAACCGGGCTACACTACGGCCGCATATGTTCTTTTGCTCGCTCCGCGCGATGTCGGCGGGAGGAATCGAACCTCCGACCTAGGGCTTATGAGTCCCTCGCTCTAACCAACTGAGCTACGCCGACAACATTCTAGCAAAATAGCACGAAAAATAACAGGTTTCAACCGGCAATCCAAAAAAAAGTTTCTGAGTTTGCGGAGGAAAACGGGGAGTAGCGGGGGTGTTATTACATAACGTGTACGCGGCGTGCTCGGTGGATAACTCAATAATTGCCACAAAGGGGGAATTAAATGATACAATAAAGAAGTAATTTCGTGGATACCAAGAATCCTATTTTCGCCATTGGTGTTATCGCAATTCTCCTCGTTCTCGCGGCTGGTTTTTGGTATTGGTCGCAAAGAGAAAAAGGCGCTATTGAAGCCGCGAAAGAGGTAAGCGCGGCGATTCCGAAAATCCAAACCAACCCCGGACAGGAAGTTCCGGAGGTAAATCCATTTGACTTAGCAAATCCGTTCAAATATAAAAACCCGTTAAGATAAAAACATGGCGATCTTCCAACGGAAATTAAAACTCTTGACCGCAAGCGTATTGGCGGTTTCTTTCCTGTTAATTTTCGCGGCTACCCGGGCGGAAGCGGCAGCGAACGATTCTTCAATAGGCCTCAAAAAGGACCAAGGTTCCGGATACTTTACTCTCACGGTCAAAGACCCCGATGGCATTCTAGAATTTTCACTTTCCCCGGTCGGGAGCTCCCGTTACGGCGGGGGGCTCTCCGGTTGTCCGCGGACTTTTTCCAACAACAATGTAGCATTTGGCGACCCGAGCAATTTTACGCCGGTGATGCCAGCCTACATTATTGATTGCAACAACAATACCACCGAGCTTGAAATTCCTCCCCCGGTTGATGGGGTAACGAGAGGCCGTGCGGTGGCGAAAGAAGAGCCGCCGCCTCCACCGCCGCCTCCAAAAGAAGCGACGACAGACGGCATTCGTTCGGCTGAAGATATTTTATTTCCGGTACCGGAGCTCGGCAATTGCCAAAACGAGACCGAGTGCCGTTCATACTGTGACAACGCCGGCAATGCGAGAGAATGCCTCGCGTTCGCAAAAAAGTACAATTTGATTTCCGAAGAGGAATTGAAAGAGGCGTCGGACAAATTTTTGAATGTGAGAAACGGCCCCGGCGGTTGCAGTTCGTGGTCTTCCTGCGAAAATTATTGCAGTGATGTTACGAACCTCGACGAATGCATCGCGTTTGCCGACGAAACCGGATACTACACGCCGGAAAAACTCGCTGAAGCAAGAAAATTCCAGGAGTTGGTAAAAGCCGGCGTTCCATTCCCAGGCGGCTGTAAGGATAGGAATGAATGCGAAGTGTATTGCGGCGTTGCCGACAATATGGGGGAATGTTTGGATTTTGCCGAAAAAAGCGGCTTTATGCCGCAGGAAGAAATTGCCGAAGCGAGGAAATTCATGAACTTGATGCGCCAAGGCAAAAGTCCGGGCGGCTGTAACTCTAAAGAGCAGTGCGAAAATTATTGCGCCGAGGAAGGCAATATAGAAGAATGCGTCGCTTTTGCGGAGGAAGCGGGCGTTATGACGGCTGAAGAGGCGGAAATGGTCAGAAAAACCGGAGGCAAGGGTCCGGGCGGATGCCGCAGCAAGGCGCAATGCGATACCTATTGCGAAGAAAACAGCGAGGAATGTTTTAACTTTGCAAAAGAGCATGGATTGATAAGCGAAGCCGACCTCGCGAAAATGACCGAAGGGATGAAGCGGTTTCGCGATGAGCTTGATAAGATGCCGCCGGAAGCGGTCGCGTGCATGAAAGATGCGGCTGGGGAAGATAATTTCAATAAAATGGTCGCCGGCGAGCCGGTTTTTGACAGGTCTCTTGAAGAAAAAATGAAGTCCTGTTTTGAAGAGGTAACCGCGCAGTTTAGCCAACAGTTGGGAGACCTTCCGCCGGAAGCCGCGGAGTGCATCGGCGATGCCATTGGCGAGGAAGGGCTTCAAAAATTGCAAAGCGGGGGACCCGATGAAAATCTTGACTTCGGCTCCTTGGAGAATTGCTTCAAGGATTTGAAAAGTTCCTTTGGCGGTGGCAGTAATTTCGGCGGCGGAGGATTCAGCGGGCCGGGCGGATGCACAAACACGGAAGAATGCTCTGCGTTCTGTATGAAGAACCCCGAAGAATGCAAAGGTTTTGGTCCTCCTCCCGGCGGTGGCGGAGGGAGCGACGCTGTGCCTTCATCGGTTTCTTCCGACAAGCCCCTGCCGTCATCTCAATCATCAACTTCAGAGCCGCCGAGCGATGGCGCCAATTATTCCTCGGTTATTTACGACCCTGGAAGCCCGTACCATCCGGACAATCTGCCAGCCCTTCCCGATTCAGGCACATACGCCTTTAAAGCGCCGACCAAAACAGAGAGTTGCGTTCCGAGTTCATTCGGTTTAGTCAGTTGGTGGAACGGGGATAAAGAGGGCGGCGTCTATACCTCAAAAATAACCGCCTGGGACCTTAATAAAAAGACCAACGGGAACATGTTCTCCCAATCTCCCGTTTCCGGAAAGATCGGAATGGCGTTCGGTTCGCCTGTCGTGATGGGGAACCCCGCGAGCTTAAACTTCGGCACAGGCCCGTTTTCACTGGAAGCGTGGTTTAAGTGGGAAGGAGGTGGCAATGTAAACAATATCATCAGAAAGTCAACCGCTTTCACCGGAGCGGGATATTGGCTCCGAATAAATCAGAGTACCGAACTATTGGAATTTTTTGTCGGGGATACAAGCGATGCTCCCGGTAAGCCGAGGGGTCTGATAGAAACACCGGTGAGTGCGGGAGCATGGCACCATGTTATCGCAACACGAAATAGTTCCGGCGTTATGAAGTTGTACGTGGATGGCGTGGAGAAAGGTGCTGCGGAAGCTCCGGGTGCGGTTACAACTAGCGGGGGCACATTCGCAATAGGTGGATGGGATATGCGCGGCGATGGTGATGTTACCGAAAGGTTTTCTGGCTTGGTTGACGAGGTTTCCGTGTACGACAAAGCGTTAAGTACCGCGGAGGTGGGATCAATTTTCAATTTGGGGAGCGAAGGAAAATGCGCGCGCCAAGTCGCGTATCCCTCAAGTTCAACGGAGTATAAACGGGAATATGTAACCCAGCAACAAGCGTATCAGTTCTATCTGCTCCAGCAGAGTAAAAGCACGAGTTGCGCCGTAGATGAGTATTGGAATGGAAGCTATTGCTCGTCACGCCCCCAAGCGCATTGCGGTGAGAATGAATACTGGGATGGAACATCTTGCCTGCTTAGGCCCTCGGCGAGCCCCAGTAGCAGCGGCAGTACTGAAAGCATTACAATTCCCGCCGGTGAGTCCGGCGGTTACAGCGGACCGGGGGGTTGTAAAAGTACTGAAGAGTGTACGGCGTATTGCATACAAAACTACACGGACCCGGCATGCGCGACGTTCAATACGGGCGGATTCATTGTGCCGAAAGAACCGAGTTTTACGGCGAAAGACCCGTGGTATCGCGGAACAAATCTTGACGCTACTTCGGACCCCTTTGTCGCCGGACTCTTTTTTCTCCTGCAAGGATTATCCGGCTACTAGCGCGCGCAAAATGCACCGCCAAGAAAAACGCCCAATGGGCGTTTTTCTTTCCTCATGTTGCGGGGGCCGGATATTTCACTCTTTGGAAACCCGCGGTTTTCCAACGGGCTTCGCCCTGCTTTCCTACACGGGGAAACTACAGTTTCCCCGTCCCCTTTCGCGTTCAATTCCGTACGACACTTTCAGAAACAAGAAAAACGCCCAATGGGCGTCTTTCTTTCCTCATGTTGCGGGGGCCGGAATTGAACCGGCGTCTGGAGGTTATGAGCCTCCCGAGGTACCGCTCCTCCACCCCGCGATGTATTCTTGAAGAAACCCTTTTTTTCTAAAGCGATGCGGGCTCTTCCCGATGTCCCGATGTGCTCATTATAATAGAAACAAGCGCTAAACACAACCCCCAACCCTTGCACAGTGTTCTGCGAACCTTGCACATTCAAGCACGCCCGCGGCGTTTCCTGCCGCGGTGGCTATGAACTCTTATCGAAACGGGTGCAGGATCCGTCCTAATACGCTTGTCATCGACTCCAGCGCCGATGCAAAAGCGCTCCGGACTGAGCCGTATGTACCAGTCGGCACCGCCGCGGAAGATGTCGCTGTCAGACATACACCATAGGCGCACTCGCCTGACGGACAAGGAATATTTTCTACTTTAAAAAACCCGTCTGTGGAGCAGTAATATTCATGCGCCTGTTTATTCCCCGCTGTGCCTTCGCAATTATCTATGCCGGTCGTTGTCGTATCGGGAGCGGTGGAAAGAGGCCCCACAGTAGTCCCCTTAGTATATATATCTTTCCCGCCGTCCGAATCGGTGCATGCGGCGACAACGGGTGCGGCGGACGTAAATGTTTGTTCGTTACTTATTGTTATATTGCCGGCGACGTCCTTTGAAGCAACGGCGAACGTATACGTTGCCCCCGCGCTTAAATTATTCCATGTATACGAATGGCTCTTTGACACCGCGGGATTTGTCACGCCGACGACACTTCCGCTACCGGCGCTGTAGTACGGATTAATATAAGTTCGTACGCTATCAACCGTCGTATCTTCATTGGTTGCCCATGTAACGGTAACGCTATTCTCGGTGATGGTTACCACTTGTATGTTTGATATAACGGGAGGCGTTGTGTCAGCAGATTGCGTTGTGGTAGTAGCGGTAATGGGCTGCGTCAGGGTAAACGATCGTTCACCGCTCATGGCCGCATTTCCAGCTCCATCGGTTGAATGGACGGTAAAGACGTACGACTCTCCTGCGGTCATATTTTCTCCAAGCGTTATACTGTGGCTTGTTTTCAAATCAACGCTTGAAATCTCGTTGACCGGAGCAGTAGAATTGCTTACCTTATAACTCACCTTTCCGTACGCAGGCTCGCTCGTCGTCCACGTCACTCTGGCGCTCCATTGGCTGATGTCTACCACCTGAATGTTTGAAATTGCCGGTCCGGTTGTATCAGTAGACGCCGTGGTGGTACCGGTAGTAGTGGCGCCGCCCGATGCGCCGCCTCCCGACCCTTGGGTCGTTTGCGTCGGCATGGCAGGGACGGCGGACGTTGCGGGAGAGGCGGGTATTGCACCGGAAAAGGCGGGGGTTGTTGTGGCTACTGTCGTGCTCGCCGCCTGTGCGGCCGGGGTTGCGGGTGCGGCAGGTACCGCGGGAACTGCGGGGGTTGTCGTCGCATAAAGTGCGGGTGTTGTTGTTGCCTGCGCCTGATACAATCCCGGCGCACGAAAAAGCCCGGGCGGAACCACGCCGGACGCGCCCGCCCCACCGGTTATCAGTTCGTTAAGTTTCGCGCGCGTCTGGGGCCCGAGGATTCCATAACCGGTCGTTGCCGGAGAACCGGTCGCCACAATGCCGTGTTTAGCTTGAAATCTCTCAACCGCACGCTGCGTAAGCGGGCCAAAAAATCCGGTTACAATCCCTTCGGGATAGACATCGGGGAATTGTTTGAGAAGTGTTTGCAGATTTTCCACATCGTCCCCGCTGTCACCGGGTGAAAGAGGAACGGTAAGGGCGGAGGGCGCGAGTGGCGCAGAGGATTCCGGTGATGCGACGGGGGCGGGGGTTGAAACAGGTTCTTGCGGTGCCGGAGGAACTTGCGCCCCTTCCCCCGCTTCAATTTGCTGTTGCTTGAATACGGCGCGAGCATCGTCGGCTTTGTCTTTCGGAATAATTTCCAAGACAATAAAAAGTTCTATGAGTTCCGATACGGAAATCGCGTGCGCGATCGGCACGGCAACGACGCCGACAAACAAGGAGATGCCGACATATACGGCGAGGAAGCGCGCTGGCATAAGCAATATCTAACTTAAAGTAATATTCAAATTATATCACGCAACAAAAAAAACAGAATTCGTTGTTCACATTCCCCCGTTGGTACACGAACATTGTGTATCTCCCCGTTCAAATATAATGAAACTCTTCAAACACCTTGCGGAAAAGATTGATGACGCGGTCCGCCTCGCGCTTGGTCAGGCGGAACGCCGTCCCTTCGTGGGCGATCCGGTTGCGCACTTTGTGCGCTTCCCACGCCTCGTTAAGCGTCAGAAAATCGCTCTGCTCAATACCCTTAAGACGGTCGCCGATCGTCGCGCCGATGTATCCCATTTTATCAAGGATATTTTCAAGCATTGAGTCCGCCTCAATGATAGCCAAACGCCAATCGGACTCATTCGGCGAGTCCATGTAATCAAGAACGTGTTGCCAGCGTTTGTTGCGGTCCTCAAGCGAAAGTTTTTCGATCGCCGTTACTCGCAGTTCGCCGTACTTTTTCTCCTGCGCGCGCTGCAATCTGCCGTGTTGAACAAGCGTGTATACGATGCCCGCGGCGCACGCGGCGGAAAACGCCCAAAGAAACCATTTAACAGCCGCGAGATCCGCTGTCCCCGCAAGGCCGACAAGCTCCTGGAGCTTCTGCGTAAACCACGAAAACCACAAGAAGATGAGGTTAAAAAAGAATTCAATGTTCAAATAATTCGGATCAAACGGTTTGACTGGCATACTATTGTGAAGTTAGCGGGACGCTTCGCTTGCTTCGCCGACGGCAAAGAGAACGTCCTCCCTGTAATGCGGTCCCATAAATTGAATACCGACCGGCAGTTCGCCGCCGTCGCGGATGACGGTCCCCGCGGGAACGGAGAGCGCCGGTATGCCCGCAATGTTCGCCGGCACCGTGAGGACATCGGCAAGATACATTGCGAGGGGGTCCGCCGTTTTCTCGCCGAGCTTAAAGGGCGGCGTTGGCGTTGTCGGCGTCGCAATGACATCCGCTTCAGCAAACGCATCCACAAACTCCCGAGCGATACTTTGACGCGCCGAGACCGCTTTTGCATAAAACGCATCGTGATATCCGGCGGAAAGGACATACGTACCGAGAATGATGCGCCGCTTCACTTCCGCGCCGAACCCCTCCCCCCTTGTCTTTACATAATCGTCAAACAGGTCGCTCCCGGATGCGCGCAGGCCGTATTTCACCCCGTCAAAACGCGCGAGATTAGTGGATGCCTCAGCGGGCATCAGGATATAGTACACTGCGAGAGAATGCGTCGCGTTCGGAAGGGAAACTGTTTTGACCTTGTACCCCCTGTCTTTCAGCGCCTCAAGCGCGTCATCAAAATTTTTCCGCACGTCCTCGTCAATTTCCATTTTTTCCAGATAATCGGGAACGCCGATCGTTTTGGTTTGTGGTCGGCGATCGGCGACCGGTGGTTTAGAAAACGACGTTGAGTCCTTTGGGTCATTACCGGAAATCGCTTCATAAACAAGACGAACATCTTCTACGGTCTTTGCCAGGGGGCCGATTTGGTCAAATGATGACGCCATCGCGATAAGACCGGAGCGCGACACCGCGCCGTAGGTCGGCTTCAGACCGACGATGCCGCAAAAACTTGCGGGCTGGCGCACCGACCCGCCGGTGTCAGAGCCGAGCGCCGCAAGCGCGCCATCCATGGCGACTGCCGCCGCCGGCCCTCCGGACGAGCCGCCCGGCGCGCGGGTTTCGTCAAGCGGATTTCGCACAAGGCCGTACGCCGACCGCTCGTTTGAGCTCCCCATCGCAAACTCGTCCATATTGGCGCGACCGAGGAACACGGGGTTGTGCTCTTTGAGCTTCCTGATGGCGCCGGCGTCATACGTCGCGCGATAATGCTCCAAAATCTTTGAACCGCATGATGCGGTTCGCTCGCGAATTAAAATGTTGTCTTTGGTTGCGAAAGGAATGCCGCACAACGCCGGACTTTTATCGCCGTTCTCTTTCAATATGCGGTCCGCCTTCTCCGCTTGCGCGCGCACGTCGTCAAAAACTTCAAGGTATGCGTTAATATCGGGGTTTTTTTCTCCAATGCGCTTCAAATACGCATCGGTCAAATCTCCGGCGGTGAAATCACCGTCAATGAGATGCTTTCGCGCTTTTGATATCGTCAAACTTTTAAGTTCGATCATGGCAAGAAAAACTACGGGAGTATTTTTTTCACTTTCACAAAATTATTTTCCTTCTCCGGCGCTTCGTGAAGCAAGATATCGGTATAGACGCCGCTTTCGTGCGGCTCGCCGTCTTCGCGCATCACGTTGCGTAACGCGCCGGAACCTCCTTCCGTCTGCGCGGCGTCTGAAACGGTCTGGATTTGCGACACGTATTTTAAGATCGCATTAAAATCCGCGCGGAATCCTTGAGATTCTTCGGGGGACATTGCGATCCGCGCAAGGCGCGCAAGTTTTTCGAGTTCGGCGGTATCCATCATTTTTATCATACCATTCTTAAAAACTCTTTTTCATCAAGAATGCGAATACCGAGTTTTTTCGCCTTGTCGTATTTTGAGCCCGGATTGTCGCCGGCAACGACAAAATCGGTCGCCTTGGAAACGGACCCCGTCACGTTGCCGCCGAGAAACGCGATCTTTTCTTTCGCCTCTTCGCGCGAGAATGACGCGAGCGTTCCGGTCAGCACGACCGTTTTGCCCGAAAACGGCGTGTTTGTTTTTCTCCGAATATGATACGGCCGCACCGTCACGTGGCGAAGCAGTCGCGCGACGAGCGCGCGCTGCTCATCGTTCCTGAACCACGCAGCCACGGAGTCCGCCACCGCCTCGCCAACGCCGGAAACCGAGCGCAGGTCGTCCGCGGACGCATTTTTGACCGCTTCAAGCGTGCCGAAGCGAGCGGCAACGTCTTCGGCGGTTTCTTCGCCGACATGCGGAATGGAAAGCGCGACGAGAAATTTCGGCAGGTCAATGATGGCGCTTTTCTTGATCGCGGCGATCAGATTGGAAGCCGATTTATCGGCAAAACCTGGCAGAGCGCGAAGGTCTCCCTCTTCAAGCGTAAAGATGTCGTCATACGCGCCGACAATTTTTTTTTCAAGCAGAAGGTCTGCGATCTTCCTCCCCAGACCGTCAATGTCAAACGCTTTTTTTGAAACGAAATGATGGAACTTCCTTCTCTTTTGCGCGAATGAGCGTGTATTAACGCAGCGCCACGCCGCTTCTCCGGGGACGCGTTCGATCAAGCCGCCGTCGCCGCATTCAGACACCCGTTTGGGGAAATGATACGGCGTTGCGCCGCGCGGACGCAGGTCGGCAACAACGCTCACGATATCCGGAATGACGTCCCCCGCTTTTTGCAGAATGACCGTGTCGCCGATGCGGACATCAAGCCGTTTTATTTCATCTTCGTTGTGGAGCGTCGCGCGCGACACGACGGAACCGCCGACGGATACGGGTGCGAGAACGGCGACGGGGGTCAGGACGCCCGTCCGCCCCACCTGAAGCACGATGTCTTTCACCACGGTTGTTACTTGGTCCGCGGGGAACTTGAATGCGATCGCCCAGCGCGGCCCCTTGCCGGTATAACCGAGGCGTTCCTGGTATTCCTTTTTATTGACTTTTACGACAATGCCGTCGAGCCAGTACGTTTCTTGGGAGGCGTTCTTTCGCCATCTGTTCCAATAGGTAAGCACGCCCTCAACCGAGCGGCACACCTCAAAATGCGGATTGACCTTAAAACCCAAGGCACGCAGGAAGCGGAGCTCGGCTTCCTGCGTGTCGGGAATCATACGTTCCGGATACGACAGGTCGTAGATAAAGGTATCAAGCCGGCGAGCGGCGGCGATTTTGGGGTCAAGCTGGCGTATGGACCCCGCGGCGGCGTTGCGCGGATTTGCGAAAAGCGGCTCGCCCGCTTTCTCGCGAGCCGCGTTGATACGCTTCAATTCGTTCGTTGAAAGCCACACTTCGCCCTCAACGACGATTCCCGCGTCTTTCTCAAGCCGAAGCGGCACCGACTCAATGGTCCGCACGTTTTGCGTTACGTCTTCGCCGACAACGCCGTCGCCGCGCGTCGCAGCCGTTATGAGGACTCCTTTTTCATAGGTCAAAACAATTTTCAGGCCGTCAATTTTAAGCTCGCAAATGTATTCGGGGGACACGGCGCGGCCATATTCCTCCCGAAGCAGCCGCCGCACGCGTTCGTCGAATTGGCGGAACTCCTCCTCCGAAAAAGCGTCGTGAAGCGACCACTGCGAGATCTTGTGCCGCACTTTTTTGAACTCTTTCGCCGGCGCGCCAGCAACGCGCTGCGTCGGCGAATCCGGCGTTATGAGCGCCGGATACTGCCTCTCAAGAGCCGCGAGTTCGTGCTTCAGCGAGTCAAGGGCGGCGGCGGAAATGATCTCCTTGTCCAGAGCATGATAGGCGTAGCGGTACTTTTGAATAGCCGCGCGGAGGTGCGCGGCGCGTTCCCGAACCGATTGGGGGATATGCTGCGTCATGGAAATGTTAGTACGTAATGCGGATCGCCCGCTCGACGCGGCGGGGGTAGTTCAGGTTACAAGTATTGTAGCCGTGCGACTCAATAGTTGTAATCGTACCACTACTCTGTTTGTGCACCAAGACGGTCGCGCAGGTGCCGTTTGAGAGCGTTACGTCAAATGTCGTTTTTGCGGAATCGGCCGTCAGTTCAAAACGCGTCCATGATTGCGCGATGTCCTGACCGTTGCAGATAACGCCGCTTGACGGAGGAGTTGACGCCGTTGACGTCGCGAACACGGTTGCGCCGAATCCCGTATGGCGGATGTCCCAATAGAGCGCGCATTCTCCGCCGCTGTCGGCGGCGTAAAACGAAAATTGCGATTCGCGGCCGGACGAGGACAACACGAGCCCTTTTTCAACAAGCGTCATCATGCCGACGCCGATGGTCAAAATAATGCTCGCCACCACGATCGCAAGAAGAAGCATGTAGCCACATTGAACGCGGGACCCTTTTCTGTTTTTGATAACTCGTTCCATGGGGTCGGCCTCAAGCCACCGGTTCAAGGCCGCAAAAATTATTTCCAATTAAAGATGTGCTCGCGAATGGTGAACGTTCGTTCAAGAACGCCCCGTTTCCAGCGCAAGACGACATCAAGGGTTGCCTCGCGGCCGGCAACGACTTCGTTCAGCTGGACGGAGCGGCGAAAAATCGTTTCGTTCCCGCTCGCGTAACCGTAGAGTCCTTGGCTGTTCAAACGCAGCAGGGGGCACTCCGTACCGCATGACGCAACGGTATTGTCGGGCGAATCAACGGAACAATTCGCGCCGACGCACGACGCAAGCCCCGCGAGCCAGTTGGCGCCTCCCAGCGCATTGTTGTCGCGGGTATTCCGGACATATTCAACCGCTTCCTGCGCGAGGTAAAACGCCGTAACCTGGTCCCGCGCGATGCCTGCCGCGGAGATGCTTTTGGAAGCAACCGAAAGCGTCGCGGTGATGGCAAGGATAAGCACCGAGATCGCCACGAGCGACTCAATAAGCGTAAAGCCCCGCTCTGCGGGTTTTGGAGTGCGGGTTTTGGAGTGCGGGTCCATATTTATGAATCAATGAGGCGCTGGGATATCGTCGTTTGAACGCTGAATGTCGTCTGTTCCTTTTCTTTAACGCCTGCGGTGCCCCGCATGACAAGGAGCACTTTTGGCTGCAAGCCGTCAGCGGAAGTCGCTCCTTCAACATAAAACATAAGCGTCTCCACGGAAAGCTCGGCGGCGGTAATGCCGATGTACGACAAACCGCCGTCCTCGGATTTTTCTATCCGCGCGCCGGTTTTCCGAAAGATCACGGTCTGTCCGCGCGAATTTTGAAACGCGATGAAATCGGAGCCGCTCACGGGACAATTCTGCGGCGAGGTGAGCGTCCCCGTCGGCCCGCAATGGTATGCCGTGCCGACGCGCATGTTCCGCGCGATGTTTTCAAGCGCAAAATTCAAGTTGTCCATGACGATACGCATGGATTGGGCTTTGCGATTCGCGCTTGCAAGCGAAGTAAGCGCTCCGACGGCAATGGTGATGACGACCGTAAAAACGCCGATCGCGACGATCATCTCGATCAGGGTAAATCCGCGCTGGCGAGCGAGGAAAGAATGGTGAGTGGCCGGTAATCGCATACGTGCTAAATCGTAGATCTATTGGACCGCTATCTGCCCGTTGCTCCACACCTCAACCGTCCGCGTATCGCCGCGCGGTGAACGGGCGGTGATAGAGGCGTATGCGTAGATCGCGCCGCTTCCGTCGCGGATCGTCGCTTCGGGATTTGGACGGATAAAGGTGATGTGGAGCTTGGATACCGCGTTGCATGCCGCTACGGGCGACGTAAATCCGCAGAGCGCGCTTACTGTATTGCCTTTTTGGATGGAGAAGCGTTCAACCAATTCGGTGCCGGTGTCGTAGTACGTGTCGCGGTCGGTGTCGGCAAAAAGAACGAACTCCTTGTTTGCGGCAGTGTCAAAATAGACGCCGTGGCTCGGAAACACGCCCGAGCCGATGCCAAACTCCTTGATGCTCGTGCCGAATACCTGCGCCTCGCGCACGGAAAGCGCGATGTCATGCGCAAGGTTATCAAGCACGATGCGGCTGTTAAAGGCCGGATAATTCGCGAGTACGATGACCGACACAATGACAAAAATTGAAACGGTAACGAGGAGTTCTATGAGGGTGAATCCCCGCCGAGTTTTTTGTTTTTTTTTATTTCGTGACATCTGAGTGCCGAACGCCGCGCTTACCGCGCGATGACATACAGAAACTCCCGTATGCCGCCGAAGGACAGCGAAAAGAAAAACGCGAGCATCGCGCCGAAGACGAGGAACGGCGCGAACGGTATCTCACTCTTCATTGTAAACCGCCGCGCGCGCGGAAACAAACGCGGCGCCCACCGAAGCGCGAGCAAAAAAAGCCCCGCGAGCGCGCCGGCCCAAAAGGAAACGAGGAGCGCGGCGATGCCGCCGTCAAAACCGAGGAGGAGGCCGATGCCGAGCGCGAGTTTTCCGTCTCCCAGACCCATCCATCGTCCGCCGGAAAAAAACCACAGTGCCGCAAAAACACCGAAGAAAACAAGGCCCGCGAACGCATGGGAAACAAAGCGCTCCGAAAGGGCGAGTCCTGCGCTTTCTCCGCCCAAAAGATTTAAAAATACCGCTCCGTCAAAAGTGTACACAAGCGCGTCGGGGATAATTTTGTGGCGAATGTCGTAGGCGACGATGGCAATGAGGAGCGAGAAGATCGCAAGGTAAAAAAGAAGTGCGGGTATCCGTTCTACGCCGCCGACGGAAAACATGACAGAGGCGGTCGCCGCAAACACGACACCGGTCAGCAACTCAACGGCCGGATAGTGCCACGATATCCGCGCACGGCAGGTGCGGCACCGCGCGCGCTGGATGACGAAGCTCGCGAGCGGAATGAGTTCGTACCACGAAAGCGTCCTGCCGCACGTAAAACATCGCGAACGGCCTCCGAAAAGAGGCATGCCGGTCCCCAAACGCATGACGAGGACGTTCAAAAAACTCCCGACGATGAGCCCGAATACAAAAAAAGAGATGACTGACGCGGCCTCCATGCGTATATTATACCACATCCCCCGCTCCTTGAGCGGGGGATCGGAAAGGAGAAATGAAGCGCCGGATTGTTACGGCTTCACGTCGTAGCAATAACGGTTCGCTTGGTTGCCGCAGCCGTCTGCATCGGGACCGTCAACATTCGTTGAGGTCGCGTCAACGTCGCTGTCGAGCGCAACGTGTCCCGACGCCTCAAGGCTCGCGCCGAGGTGGTAATCCGCCCCGCTTGAAAGCTGCGTATAGGGATACACCGTACCATCAGTCGGGTCGGTCGCCAATGCGGGAATATACCCCGGAGTAACGAGGTTGGCGACGGAGAGCGCGCTCGGATACGACGAGTTGTCGTCAAAATAAAGTTCCAGCGCCAGTTGCAGTTGTTTGACGTCGGCAACGCGTTTCGCATCGCGCGATTTTTGCCGCGCCGTATTAAGCGACGCCAGGACGACGGCGGACAAAATGCCAATGATCGCGATGACCACCAGAAGTTCAATGAGCGTAAACCCCCCTCGCCGTTCCGTAGACCTGCTGTAAAACATAATGAAACGCACGCAATTAAAATAAAACGATATCCGTTCTCGACCGCATTATATTATGTGAGTAAAAAAATATCTTCTCATTTGTTCCAGTATAGCAAACGCCTGCCGCCCGTACAACTGCGAGGAATCAAATGCCGGAAGACAGATTATATATCGGGATAAGCACGGAAGTTAAAAGCAATCCGACCCCGAGCCCGAGGCCGACGATCAAGATCGGCTCGATCAACCCAACGAGCGTATCCACCGTGTTATTCACTTCGCGCTGGTAAAAATCCGAGAGCGTTTTCAGGATGTTGCCGAGCTCTCCCGTTTCCTCGCCGATGCGTATGATCTGCACCATGATGCCGGGGAACTCGGTGTGTTCTCCGAAAACCTCCGACATGGCGCGCCCCGACTTGACGCCTTCGGCCGCTTCGGCGAGAAGCAATTCGTAGACGGCGTTATTGACGACGGCCGCCGTTATCTCAAGGGCGCGCACGATGGAAATGCCGCTTGAGAGCATGGTGAACATGTTGTCGGCAATGCGCGAAAGGTAGAGTTTCCGGAACAGTCCTCCGACGACGGGGATTGAGATGACGAAACGGCCGAGCGCCATTCTGCCGCGCGGCGTGCCGATAAAACGCCAGAGCCAGATCGCTCCCAACACAAGTGCAACGAGAAGGAAGAGACCGTAATTAATGAGAAAATCACTGATGCTGATGACGACCTGCGTATAGATGGGGATCTCTTGCCCCGCTTCAATGATGATCGTCGCGAGACGCGGGAACACCATGGTGAGCATCAAGACCATGACGACGATGAACGTCGTAATGACAAACGCGGGATAAATGAGAGCGTTTCGCGTCTTCACCGTCAACGCGTATGAACGGTCAAGATACGCCGCGAGATACTCGAACGTTTGATTCAGTTTGCCCGACTCTTCGCCGGCGCGCACCATGTTGACGTAAAAACCGGAAAAAACGTTTGAATGTTTCGCGAGCGCGTCCGAAATTGAGGCGCCGCCCTGGATATCGTCCGCAACCGCCGTCAATTTGTCGCGAAGGAGCCGGTTTTCCGCCTCCTGCGCAAGAAGGCGGAACACGCGGAGCGCGGAAACTTCTGCGCCGAAAAGCGTTGCGATCTGGCGGGACAAAATGACAACATCTTTCACGGGAACGCGCTCAAAAAGAGCGATTCTTCGCTGCCAAAAGTGCCCCCCCTCCGCCGCGTCAACGGCAAGGATGGTGAGGCCGCGTTGCTGGAGCAACCGGATGGCGATGTCGCGGTTCAGCGCGTCCACGGAGCCGGTATGCTCCTCGCCCTCTTTTGTCAGCGCTTTGTAGGTAAAAAGCATGGTTTAAAAATATGCGTTCACAGAATCCGCTCGAGACCCTGCGGATTCGGCGAATATGCATGCGCGTTTTCAGCGGTTATTTCGCCGCGGCGCACCAAGTCGGAGAGCGTCCGGTTCATGTCAATCATGCCGTCGGCCGAACCCGTTTCTATGACGATGTTGATCTCATGGACGCGCCCTTCGCGGATCAAGTTTGCGACGGCGCTGTTGTTGACGAGAAGCTCGTACGCCGGTATGAGCCCGCCGGAGACGCGCGGGATGAGCCGTTGCGAAAAGATGCCGGCCAAACTCTGGGCGAGTTGCCCCCTGATCTGGTTTTGCTGTTCGGAGGGAAAAGAGTCAATGATGCGGTCAATGGTCTGCGCGGCGTTGTTGGTGTGAAGCGTTGAGAGCACGAGGTGGCCGGTTTCCGCGGCGGTCACCGCGGCGCTTACGGTCGCGAGCCCGCGCATTTCACCGATCATAATGACGTCAACGTCCTGCCGGAATGCATGGCGGAGCGCGGTCGCAAAATCGTCCGTGTCCACGCCGACCTCCCGCTGGTCAATGACGCACTGCTCCGGTTTGTAGAGAAATTCGATCGGGTCTTCAATGGTGACGATGTGCTCGGCACGTTCCTGATTGATGATATTGATGAGCGACGCCAGGGTGGTTGACTTGCCGTGCCCCACCGGACCGACGGCGAGAAAAAATCCCTGCGTTCGGTGCGCGAACGTTGAGAGCACCGATGGCAAGTTGAGCTCGTCAAGCGTTTTAATGACGGCGGGAATAAGGCGGAGCGCAATGCCGATATGCCCCTGCTGGAGATAGGCGTTCCCGCGGAAACGCGCTCCTCGCGGCGTCGTATGGGAAAAATCAAGCTCCTTCGCCTCGGTGAAGCGCGCATAACGCTCCTCGCCGACCAAATGGCGAAGGATCGCCACGGCATCTTCATCGGAGATCTCCGGCTCCTTGACCAGCGGAATGAGCGAGCCCGCAACGCGTATGGAGGGATGCCGGCCGACGGCAATATGAAGATCGGAGCCGCCTTCGCTGCCGACGGTCTCGGTGAGGTTTATTAAAAGTTTTTCTGCGTCAATCATGGGAACACGACGCGCTGCGCCGTCGGTATTTTTAGTGTACCAAATTACTCAAAACGGTTCACCTCGCGGAACGGAATGGTTCCTTCAAGCGCCTTGATGAGCGCATCGTCTTTCATGGAGAGCATGCCCTTTTGGCGCGCCGCTTTTGTGATCTCCTGCTCGTCGGGCCGCTCCAGAATGATCCGCTCCATGTCTTTGTCAATCTCAATTATCTCAAAAACGCCGATGCGGCCGCGGGTGCCCGCCGGACATTCCTCCGACGGCTCCGCCTCGTAGACGGCGGAAAGCGGCGGCAGGGTTTTTCGGAACTCCGGCGGGATGTGTTCAAATTGCCGTTCTATCATTTTTTGGAGCGCGCCTTCAACGGGAACTTTCTTTTTTGAGGGGCAGAGCACCTGCACGAGGCGCTGCGCGATCGCGAGCATCAAGGTCGGCGCGATGAGGTACGGGTCAATGCCCATGTCAACGAGTCGCGGCACGACGCCGGCGGCATTATTCGTGTGGAGCGTTGAAAATACGAGGTGGCCGGTCAACGCCGCCTGGATCGCAAGCTGCGCCGTTTCTTTGTCGCGGATCTCCCCCACCATGACGATGTCGGGGTCCTGCCGCAGGATGGAACGGAGACCGGTCGCAAAGGTGTAGTTGATCTCCGGCCGCACTTGAGATTGGTTCACTCCTTCAATCACGTATTCAACGGGGTCTTCAAGCGACACGACATTGTTCCTCTCACGGTCAAGCTCGTTCAACATGGCGTAGAGCGTCGTGGTTTTGCCGGAACCGGTCGGGCCGGTCAGGAGCACTAAGCCGAATGGTTTTGCAAGAGCGCGGCGTATTTTTGCGATATCATCTTCCCGAAGCCCCGTCTCGTCAAGTTTTTTAACCCCCATGCCCGCGTCAAGAATACGCAGCACGACCTTTTCGCCGTAATAGGTCGGCAGGGACGAGACGCGGAAATCAATCTTTCGGTTTTCAATGCGCGCGCTGAAACTTCCGTCCTGCGGCTTGCGGCGTTCGTCGAGCCGAAGGCCCGAGAGCACTTTGACGCGCGCAACGACCGAGTTCAGAACATTCGTCGGCAAAACCAAGCTCGTCTTGAGCACGCCGTCAACGCGAAAACGCACCTTGACGTGTTCGGCGGTCGGCTCAATGTGGATGTCGGACGCGCCGCCTTCCACGGCATGGCGCAGCATCACGGCGACTATTTTGGTGATGGGGGTATCTTCAACGATCTTGAGGTCTATCACCCCCTCTCCTTGCTTGCTCTTCGCGCCGCCGCGGCGTTCGGAACTTTTCTCTGCGCCGCCGTCCGTGAGCTCGCTCTCAAGGTCCGAAAGCGCTTTATGGACCTCGCCGGACAAACTGCGGTAATTCTCCATAAGCGCTTCAAAATCGTCCTGCGAGATCAAAAAGACCTTGTAGGGAACATTCAGTTTTGACGAGATGAACTGCAGCGCGTCGCGCGCCTCAATGTTGTCGGGGTCTACGATGCCGACTTCAAGCACTCCGTCCTCAAGCCCGATGGGAACAAGCCGGTAGTGCGTCGCGGATTCCTCCGGAATGTATTTCAGAATATCAAGAGGAATCGCGCCCGCTTCAATTGGTTTGTACGGCACCTTCGTATATTCCGACTTCATGGTCATGAGTTGGCCCTTGTCCATTCCTTTTCCAACCAAAATATCGACAGGATCATTTCCTGTCTCTTCGCTTTCCTTCGCTATCTTCCGCGCCTCGCCGCTCGCGAGCACGCCCTTTTGCACCAAGTGGTCAAGAAACGCCATAGCAAAAATTAATGAATGTCGGGCATGGTCTTTGAACGCCTCGCGTTCCCTTAAAACGGCGCGAAGGGATTGCGCCGCCCCGCTTCTTGCCGCGGGAGCGTTACGCTGAAATCGCGAAGCGACTGAAAAATCTCCGTTTTGAGAAAACTCGTGTCAAGATCAAGTTTGTTCAAAGTGCCGAGCAGGGCGAGCAGTTCGCTCGCGGCGGTCAGCCGCCCGTTCTGCCCGCCCGACGAAACGAGCGAGCCGCTTCCGTCCGACGAAAAATAGGTGTACCCGAAAAATATGACGGCGGCGATGACAACGGTGGCGATGATGATTTTTGCGGTCTGCATACGTATAAAAAACGGAATAAGGCGGATTATCTCAACCAATAGGTTTTAATATCAAGGTCGTATTGATTGAAATCGCGGCCGGTTGACCGAAACGAGAGCGCGGAAATATCAACGATGCGCAAACTTTCTTCAACGTCGCGGAGAAACGCAAGGAACGATTCGTATGTGCCCGTTACCGTGACCCGAAGGCCGATGGTGCCGTAGATATTCTCGTCGGGACCGAGGGCTCCCGTTTGGCGGCGGACGTCGTCCGTCAGCGCGATATCCTTGATGGCGACGCCGTACCGCGAGGCGATCCCGTCAAGTTCCAAAATGAGCCGCACGTTATCAACGTTGTCCGGGATCATTTTTTTGATGCGGTCGCGCAGTTCCGGCGCAACCGCGTTGAACTCCTCCAGAAGCGTGTCGCGCACGTCAACGATCTGCTTTGAATTGGCGAGGGCTTCGTCCAGATTGCCGACCTCAACGCGCACCAAGCGCACGTCTCGGTACAAAGGGTCAATCGCCGTCACGAAAAGCGCGACCGCAATGAGACCGAGGAGTGAAGGAATGAGATAGCGGGTCATGGTGATTTATTCTTCTGCCGCAGGCGCTGCTTCGGCGGGCTGAGCGGGCGGCAAGGATGCGCCTCGCTCGGCGAACAATTCTTTGAACGAGAGGGAGGGCGGATTGACGACTGCGGAGAAATCAAACGATACGTTCCCCTCCGCATTGAGCCGAAGGTTTGAAAAGATTGGTTCCTTGATGCTTGCGTCTTCGCCGAAAAGGTCCGCCTGGAGCGCAAGGGCGCTGTAGCTTTTTGCCTCTCCCGAAAGCGAGAGGATGAGTTTGCCGCGCTCGTCAACGGCAAATCGGAACATTTCAAAACGGACCGTCGGCAGGGTAAGCCGTTCAAGCAGCGCAAAAAGCGGCGAGACGACGCGGTGTTTTTCAATGACTTGTTCCGCCGCGTCAATACGCCCGTCAAAGCGCGTTACGCGCTCAATTAAGGCGGGGTCGATCGCCGTGCGCGCGCGGTCAACGGAGGCGGACATTGATTTCACCTGTTGTTCAAGAAGCGCTTTGTAAAAATAAAGTCCGCCGGTTAAAACGAGCGACAGCAAAAACAGCGCGAGCATAATGAGCATCACGATCCCCACCGGCCGGCGCGAAGACGCGCCCGCGCTTTCGGGCTGCGTGAGCGGCCGTTTCGGTATGAATGATGTTTTGAGTTCCGGCATGACTGCGATCGGTACTGTGCGATTATGGGTCGGGCGCGGCACCCTATTCCAATTCTTGAAGTTTGCGCAACGCTATCCCCGCGGCGACGGAAAAATTGGGACCCGCCTCGCGGAGCGTTTCCGCCATGAATGCGGGGGTCTCCACTTTCGCGAACGGGTCGGCAAGCTCAACGGAGACGTCAAAGTTGTCCGCGGCGAGGTCAACGAGACCGGGAATAAGCGCGCCTCCGCCGGCAAGGATGACCGAGGAAACGGCGCGATTGTACCGTTGCTCGTAGGACAAAAGCATTCGGTTCGCTTCGGTGAAAATGCCCCGCAAGATCAGCTGCGCGACCCGCACGCTGTCCGTAATTTCCGGCGCCGCCGCGCCGAACGACAACTGGCGCTTTTGCTCTTCCGCCTTGAGAATGCTTACGCCGAGCGACTTTGAGATCGCTTGCGTGATGTCCTGCGAACCGCGGTTTATGATGTGCGAACGCACGGGAATGCCGTTCTCGGAAATGACCACCTTCGTCGTTGCGGCGCCGATGTCCAAGATGAGCATCGTTGCGCGCGCTCGTCCGGCGAGCGCGCGGATCAAACTGAACGCCTCAATTTCCAAAAAATCTACCGCGACGCCGCTCCCCGCCGCGATCCGCTGGTAAGTTGCGATCGTCTCGTTGTGTATCGCGGCGATCAAGACCTGCGCTTTCTCGCGCGGCGTGCCCGCCGTTTGCGCGGCGGGAGCTGCGCGGACGCTCTCGGCGAAAGGGGTCTCGGGTGTTTCTTCCCCGTACGACGGCACAACGCGCCAATCGAGAGTAACCTCCGAGATCGGGACGGGAATGTATCTCCGCGCTTCGATCGGCACCATTTCGTCAAGCTTTCCGTCGGGAACAAAAGGGATTTCAATGATGGAAAGCAAACTTGCGGACAACGGGATCGCCATGCCGCCCTTGATGGCGGTGACATTCGCCTCACGCACGATATCGCCGAGCGCGGTTCCAAGCGTTTCCGCCGGAAGGTTCGTCGCCTGGCCGATGTCGGTCTTGCCGTACGGTCCGAGCGCCAATTCTCCGTATGTTTCCAAAACTCCCTTACCGGCGCGCTTTTTCAGCTGAACGACCTTAATGGACGAAGAACCGACGTCAATGCCGACGACGCTCGTGCTTCCTTTGCGGAATACATTCTCCAAAAAATCAAAGAGCAACGCCCGGCCGCGCTCTAACAAAGAAGCTCCTTCATAGGCAAAAGACGGTTCGGCCATACTGCCATACGCATGTGCGTTAACAATTTTATTGTATCATAGGCGTATCAAGAAAGCAGAAATAAGGCCTTGATTTATCCACATGACCTTCAAATACCAGATGCTCGCGGGGTTTCTTGACCGAGCGCTCGGTTTCCTCTTTCCGGAGGACTGCCTCGGTTGCGGCGCGGGCGGCTCGTTCCTGTGCGCATCGTGCGCCGCCGAGTTGCCGCCCGCGCCGCGGAGCCGAGCGGGCCGCCGCGGCTCTCCCGCCATTCGGTCGCTCTATGATTATCGGCACCCGACCGTGCGTGCCGCGATTTGGGCGCTCAAATACAAGGGCGCGCGAAGCGTCGCGCGCGTATTCGCCCGCGCGCTGTACGACGTGCTGCTTGAAGATATCGCTGACCGCGCGCTTTGTGCGGAACGTGGAACGGAGCGGCCGCTCATTGTGCCGGTTCCGCTTTCGTGGTGGCGGAAGAGCACCAGAGGGTTCAATCAAACGGAACTTCTTGCGCGGGAACTTGAACGGCTGGATGAAGGCGGGGCGTTCATTGTTCGCGCCGATATTTTAAAAAAGATACGCAACACGCCGAGCCAAACATCCATCTCCGGAAGAACGGAACGGCTCAAAAATCTTAAGGATGCGTTCGCGGTTCGCGAACCGGAACTCGTGAAGCGCCGTTTCGTCATTCTTCTTGACGATGTAACGACGACCGGCGCAACGCTTGCGGAAGCGGCGAGGACGCTCCGCGCGGCGGGAGCAAAACGAGTTGTCGCGTACACCATAGCGCATTAAAGCAATGGAAAACCGAAAAAAAGTGTGATACGGTTACAAAATTGGAGGCGTGGCTGAGTGGAGTAAAAAGAAACTGCTTTCTTTTTGCTCCGGTTCCGAGCCGCCGCGCAGCGCGCGGCGGAACGAGGAAATCGCCGTTGCCGAGCGCGAGCGAGGCGGGCGATAGGAGGGCGAACTTGTTCGGACACGAAAGCCACGCCTTCAGTAAAATAATTGTGGAGGCGTGGCTGAGTGGCCGAAAGCGGCTCCGTGCTAAGGAGTTAGGGGCTTTAAAACCCCTCGGAGGTTCGAATCCTCCCGCCTCCGTACCGATTTTTCTATGCCTCCGATTTTATGAGGAGGTATGGAAAAGTCGGTCTGAAAGCGACGGGAGGATTCGAACGGGAAGAGGGTCGGAGAAACTCGTTCGAGAGACCGGGCCCCCATAGTAATTTATTGATATGGAAGCAAAAGAAGAAATAAAAAAAATTACAAATGAATTCCGCAATATTCCTTTGTGGCTGCAATATACTGTGGCGTTCGCCACAATTTTCGGAACCCTTTTTGGCGGTTGGGGAATTTATATTGTTTCAACTAGGCCAGGGCCTGAAAAAATAGTTGAAGAGTCTAAAATTGAAAAACCTGTCGATGCAATAGACCTCGTCGAATTACTTATAAAAGCCCTTACTTACGAAACAGTTTTAGAAAGACAAGATTTTTTAACAAAATATGTCGGAAGTAAAATTTATGGGAAAGGCCAGGCAAAACAAATTAGTAGATATGGAAGTAATAGTTTTCTGGTAGATATTTTGGTTAATAAAGTTATGGTGAGTTGCCGTCAGGATGCGAACGCAGAAACCGAAAAGGAACTTTTACTATTACAAGACAAGGTTATTAATTTTACGGGGAATTTTACTTATACAAGTATTTTTGAACACGGCTTAGAAATCGGAGAATGTAAACTACAAAAGGATACCTAACAAAAACTGACCAACTTCCATCACATCGAGCCCAGAAAAATAGTTCAAAAAAATCGTTACAATGTTTGTATAAGCCAAGCCCAAGTTCAAGATACGGCCACATATTATGGAATTACATATTTCAAAATTAGATGCAGCCAAACGCCAGCTCGAAATTGCTATAAACTTATTTTTTAGGAGCGGAGATCCAATTGCGATACACACACTCGCGAGTGCAGCCTTTAAAATTTTGGATGATATCGGGCAAAAACAAAATATAAAAAGCGTCCATGGGCAACTTCTCGACTGGGTAAAACCGGAGAAGAGGGATGAAGTATTCAAAGCAATAAACGCTGCAAAAAATTTTTTTAAACATGCCGATAAAGACCCTGATGGAATCATTAAATTCAACCCGGAGTCAACAGCATATTACATAATGGATGCAACGCGCATGTATTTACTTCTTTCCAAACATAATGTCCCGCTGTTTCGTTTGTTTGATATATGGTTTGCGTCACGATATCCGGACACAGTATCTCAAGACAATATTAAAGAAGCTCTAAATCAAGCAGTTAGTTTGTCCGGGGTTGACCCTAATAATCCTCAATCTTTCTTGGGCCTCTTACCAATTATTGAAGAAGCGCTTCTAAATTTGAATTTGCGACCAAAATAGCTCGACCGACTCCCATCAAATCGCACTCTGGAAAATAACCTAAAAAAGCCTTACACTGGTTGTATAAGCAAAGTTCTAGACCGCCTCACACCGTACCGATTTTTCTATGCCTCCGATTTTATGAGGAGGTATGGAAAAGTCGGTCTGAA
This sequence comes from Parcubacteria group bacterium, assembly GCA_016176785.1. Lineage (GTDB taxonomy): Bacteria > Patescibacteriota > Minisyncoccia > Phycocordibacterales > UBA2135 > JACOWN01. Next base: position 38,607 of record JACOWN010000008.1, read on the forward strand.
AGCGACGGGAGGATTCGAACGGGAAGGGGGTCGGAGAAACGGGAGTTTCTCCGCGGTGGAGGCAACCTTGCTTCGCAAGGTGTTGGAACCGCAAGGTTCCAAAGCGCAGGAGCGAAGCGACGAGCAGGAAAGCTTCATCTGGACCGCGCTTGGCGGTATCATTGCCGGACTTCTCTTGTTGTATCTGCCTGACAAGGATTTGGATGAGATAGAGAAATTGTAGGACATCGCTTCCTTCGCCTCGCGGAATCAAAAAAAATGAAAACGCTTGCCGTCTTCCGACGGGCGTTTTCATTTTGCCTCGCCCTTATGCTTAAATTCTCAAGAATTTAAGCATAGGTTCTGTGCCTCTGGACAAAAAGCATGGACTGTGCTATCATAACACCATTAAACGTTAGTAACGGCAGATGAGGACGCCCGCCTCGAAAACGGGCTTTTTCATGCCATTTTTTGCGTATGTTCGTGGATGTACCGTTCTACAGGCAACTGACGATGTATAACTGCGGGCCTGCCGCCCTACAGATGGTCTTTGCGTATTTTAACCGGCACCGCTGCCAGAAAGAACTGGCGCGCTCGCTTCGCACTTCAAAAAGGGACGGCACAACGCATGATGAGCTCGTGCGCGAAGCGCGCCGCGACGGGTTTTACTGCTACACTAACGGCGACTCAACGCTTTTTGAAATAAAGCACTTCATTTCTCTCGGCCTGCCTGTCGTCGTTGATTTTATTGAGCCCGACGGCGAGGAGGAACATTACGCCGTCGTTGTCGGCTACAAAGACGGCGACATCATTCTCAACGACCCGTGGAACGGCGAGAACTTCAAACTTCCGGAGGAAGAGTTTGCGCGCCGCTGGCATTATGCGCAGAGCATCCACAAGCGCTGGATCATGGTTCTCTCAAGCGAGCCGCTCGTGCTCGGTAAGCGGCATGCGCCCCGAAGAAAGACCGCGGGGGAACAAAAATCACTGTGGGCGACATTCTTTGACCTTTCCAAAGCCATCCCGAAATCATGGAACATCATGTCGCTACGGACACCAAAAAACGCCTTGGAATAAGGCGTTTTTTGGTGCTCCAGTTTGATCTGGAAAAACACTTGACAATGGTATCAAACTATGCTATACTTTAAATAAAGAATCGAGAGAGACGATTCTGCGGAGAACGGCTCTGCGATCCCTCCTCGCTTCAAATGCACTTTAAAACTTTTGAGGAGGGATCGCAGAGCCGTTTTTCGTTGTTTGTTCGGCTGACTCTTCGGGTCGGCCACTCTTCTCACTCCACGAGCATCGCTCGCGGCGTGAGACAGAGGGGAAGGTACTTTAAAAAAAATTAACCCAGCCGCCCACCCGGCGGGAATCAGTGCTGAATCCGAAACCGAGCGGTGGGGCTCGGTCCATTTGGACCGCCCGCTTTCAGCGCGGGCAAAATAGGAGTTAGGGCAATGACGACTTCGAATTCGATGACGATGGCTGTGGCTGCGGCGCGGGCGGATTTCGCCCGCAAGCAAGTCGTATGGCTTGTTTCCCTCGGAGTATCCGAGGGGAAGGCCGCCCGCATTTTGCGGGCGGGCGGGCCCGGCGCAGTGCGCGCTGGGGTCGAGTGGGCGGCGAAGGCCGTCAACCACCTCGCAGCGCGCTGCGGCAGTGATGCCGTATCGCACGATACCGTTGATTGCCTACTCTCCGGAGTGGGCGGCTCAACGGGATTCGGGCGAGAGCGGCAGGCGGCCGTTCTCGCGGCGCTCGGTCTTCCGGTGCCCGCGCACCGGTCGTCCCATCAACTCTTCTCCGTCCTTCGGACGGCGCGCGAGGCGTGCGTGGGGAGCGGTGGAATCCCGCTCCCTATACGGGCAGACGTCGCCGTCTGGGCCGAGTTCGGCCCGGACTTCTACCGCCGGGGAGGCCTCGCCGACGAGGCGGAGCGTGATGAGCTCCGCGCCGAGCGCCGAGTTGCTCGGCAGAGAGGCGCAGAAGCCGTCGTCCTGCTTGCGGGACGGCTCGCCGCAACGCGTCTCGACGAGTACCGTGTGCTCGTCGAGGAGGCTCGCCTCCTCGAGAATGGAGGGGTGGATTACACGTCGTCTGACTCCCCTCCGTTCTGCGGGCTCTACGTCAGCCCGTAGAGCCCATAGTTCTTCTTCCACCGCGAGCGCGAGGGGGCTTCTCCACCGCCACTTCGCGCTCGCTCACTGCCCTACGAAACTCTCCGAGCGTAGTAGGGCTCCTTTTTGAGTTCCGCACCGACGGTGCGAAATTCAAAGAGGAAGCACCCTTTTCAGGAGGCAAAATCATGCCCCATGGGAAATTTTTTCCGAGCAACCGCCTGCTTGAGCAGCTCTTCTCCGCGCGGGACAACCTCGCGCGGAGTAAGGAGGAGCTCGACGAACTTGCCAAGCTCGCGAACGGGCGGGGAATCATTCTTCCGCGGATCGTCCGCGACGGGGGGTTCCTCCCCGGGCTCATCCGCGAGCGCGGCATCGAGATGGTGCCGGCGAATGAGTTTTTCGAGCGCCGCGAGGCGCATTTCGCCGCCCGCCGATAAAACTGGAGGTGGATATATGAGGAAGGGGCGGACACTCCGGCGAAATGACCGGTCCGACTCCGCGCCATCTCACTTCGCCCTGCAGAGCTTCACGCGACGCAGGGCTTCCTTCTCCCTTCACTAATTTCTTCGCAGACGGAAAATTGGTGGCGGGTTGGGAATCAAATACCCCC
>JACOWN010000013.1 GCA_016176785.1 Parcubacteria group bacterium
GTTTCTCCGACCCTCTTCCCGTTCGAATCCTCCCGTCGCTTTCAGACCGACTTTTCCATACCTCCTCATAAAATCGGAGGCATAGAAAAATCGGTACGGTGTATTTTAGAAATAGCTCGAACGGAATTCTGCCCTCGCCGCGCAAAGCGCGGCTCGGGTGTGGCGGGGCAAAAATGAGCGGCTTCGCCGCGCACACTGACAATTTTAAGTTTTTCTTTGGCGGAATACAAATTCGAGCGTGCGAAGCACGCACAATAGTTCTTTCAAAAAAGAAAGAGGGTGCCCGGCGCTTGGCAGGACACCCTCAATGTTGGAGCGCATGACATCACGCGACGAGGTGCGAGCGATACTCGTTGAGTTGCGTTCGCCACGTCTCGATGATCTTCGGTTGCGCCGGTTCTGGAATGAACAACTCGTCGCCCGGTTGCTGGTAGCGCGGATTCGGAGCCGGATCGAAGACCTCTCCGTTTCTGCCGAGCTGCGCAACTGTCTGATTGCGCGCCGCGAATTCCGTGAAGAGATCAGCGAGCCGGCGAATGCCACCGAGACCGAGTTCGGTCCAGGTGACCACAACGGTCCCATCGCTTGCGGCCAGTTCCTTGGCGACAGCAGGAGCGTCGGTGCCCAGCTCGACCAACGCCTTGAACATTCGGAAGTTCGGGAGCTGGTCTGCGGCCGAGATGTACGAACCGTGCGCTTGCGGCACAAGCACGACCCCGCGCTTCTCGAAGTTGATGCCCAAGCCGACGGAGAGCGTCACGCGGAGATCGAATCTGCGCTTGTCTCCGTCCACGAGCTTGAAGTTCCAATAGTTGCTGGGCGACCAGCCGGGAACTTTGTTCTGCGGACTCTCGTCCACGAGGGTGAAGATCTCGTTCCTGCAGTCGGGGCGATCTTGCCGCTTGATGTTACGTTCTGCGAGCGCCGCAAGCAGTTTCTCGTCGAGCGCATACTCCTTGATCGGTTCGGAGTAGGCCTTCGAAGCTCCTTCGTGCAGCCGCAGACCCTTGTGGGCCGCAGCCCTCCGAAGAAGATCGAGCAGTGTCAGGGCGTTTTCGCCCATTGTCAGACTTGTCGTTGCTTTCATGGCAACCTCCTATTCGGTTTTGTAGGTGCGATTCCTAATTGGACATTAGCAAAATTGACCTTAAAAATCAAGCGAAAACAGAAACCCTTTCGAGTTTCTGTTTTCAAAAAATCTTATGAAAAAATTTCTTTTGCCCTTCTTTGATAAATCCTTTTCCTTTTCGCCAAAAAAGCCCTTTCAAATCCTATGCGAGCGGCGCGTCTCGCGCCGCGAGGTTGCCTCTTCAAATTTGCATTTTCCCAACTGGCGGAGGCGGGAGGATTCGAACCTCCGAGGGCTATTCGCCCTACCGGTTTTCGAAACCGGCCCATTCAACCGCTCTGGCACGCCTCCAACGCTTGCACTATATCATTTTTTTGTATTTCTGCCAAAAAATGATATAGTATGCGCAGTCCAAATTAAAACTTGGATGTGTTTAAGTGTTTAAACTTTTTCAGGCCCTATCGTCTAGCCTGGTCTAGGACAGCGGCTTTTCAAGCCGTTAACCCGGGTTCGAATCCCGGTGGGGTCATAAATTGCGCAAAGCAAGCAAACTGCTTTGCTTGCGGGCAATTTATGAAGCCGCAGTCATCCCGCCTTTGGCGGGAGATGAGGCGGGGTCGCGAGTACTTATCGCGCAGGCGAGCGAAGCGAGCCGAGCAGATTAGTAACTCGTGACCAAGTCGATGAGTGCGCGAAGCGCGAAGTTTGAGCTTAGAAACTTGACCCCCAACCCGGTGGGGTCATAAAATGCGCAAAGCAAGCAAACTGCTTTGCTTGCGGGCATTTTATGAAAGCGCAGGCCTGTTTTTGTTTGCCCCGAGCGGGGCGAGGGGCACGGCAAAAACGCCGAGCTGGGGTCGCGAAATCTTTCTCGCCTATCGCCTGCCCGCTTACGCTCGCAACGGCAATTTCTTTCAGAATCGGATAAAAGCTGAAGCAGTTCAGCTTTTATAGGAAAAATATTTGTGACCAAACAAAACGGCAAAGCAAGCAAACCCGCCTTATGAAAATTCTTGCGATTGAAACTTCGTGCGACGAGACCGCGGTCAGCATCATTTTGACCGAGGGAGTGTTCCCGGACATTTCCGTTCGGGTTCTTTCAAATGTAGTGCTGTCGCAAACGAAGCTTCATGTCCATTACGGGGGCGTATTCCCTTCTTTGGCCGTGCGGGAACACGGCAGAAACCTTGTGCCGGTGCTTCAACAAGCGCTTGAAGATGCCGGACTTCTGAAGCCGGCATCCCCCACCTCCAACTATTCGCTTATTCGTACGAATAAGCGAATAGTTTCGGTGATGGAACGCGAGGCGGAACTACAGGCGCAGTTCCTGAAATTTGTTCCGACAATTGAAAAACCGAACCTTGACGCTCTCGCCGTAACGTACGGTCCGGGCCTTGAACCTGCGCTTTGGGTCGGCATCAATTTTGCAAAAGCGCTCGCTCTCGCATGGGACATGCCGCTCATGCCGATAAACCACATGGAGGGTCATGTCTTTACCGCCTTTCTGAATCATGCAGAAAACCAAAAAACCACAACCTACAATCTAAAACCCGCAATCTTCCCCGCGCTGGCGCTTCTGATTTCCGGCGGGCATACGGAGTTGGCTCTTATGCGCGACTGGTTTGCGTACGAAATCGTCGGCGAGACGAAAGACGACGCCGCGGGAGAGGCGTTTGATAAGGTCGCGCGGATGCTCGGACTTCCTTATCCCGGCGGCCCCGAAATCGCGCGCCTCGCCGCGCGATTTCGGGGCACGCCCTCCATCACCCTTCCCCGTCCAATGATAGATTCGGGGGATTTTAATTTTTCTTTCTCCGGCTTGAAAACGGCGGTGCTGTACAAAATAAAAGAACTCGGAGAAATTTCAGAAGACATGAAAACAGAGATCGCGCATGAGTTTCAGGAAGCGGTCGCGGAAGTGCTCGCTCTAAAGACCGTTGCGGCGGCAGAGCATTACGGCGTAAAAACGATCCTTGTCGCCGGCGGCGTCTCGGCGAACCAGCGCATTCGTGAAGAATTAACGAGGGCTATCAACCGCCGACCGCCGACCGCTGACCTGCTGTTTGCCCCAAAAGGGCTAACGGGCGACAACGCGTTCATGATCGCCGTGGCGGCGGCCGCGCGCTTCGCGCGCGGCGCAAGCGCCCCCTCTCCGAACACGATCACCGCTCAAGGAGGCGCCCGGCTTGATTCTTTACCTGCGATCTGATAGCCTTTTCTGCGTGTGATGACGCTCCGGCGCCTTCCCCTCCTCTCTTTGACCGAACGTTCATCACACCAACTCGGGCGGCTCCCTCAAAAGAGCCGCCCCCTTTTTATGCTCAACGCCCGAAAATCCTGCCTATCGGCAGGCAAGCCTACCTGCCGGCAGGTAGGGACCATCCTTCTCCCGTTTTATCCGCATACGAATAACTCAAAAAAAAGACCACCTTGTTCGGATGGTCCGCGATGAATACTTTGATTTGGTCTAGAGAACTAGAGAATGCCCTTTTTGAGGCCGAGACGCATCCGCGCCTGCCTCAAAACCGAATCCGACACCAGTATCGCGTCGGCGCGGCGTTCGCAGTTGCAGGCGACCACGTACTCAATCGGTGTATTTTCAAGGATACCATCCTCCGTCACGGCCAGGCGCGGAAATTGCACATGAACCGCTCCGTCACACACTGTCACGTGGTGGATGAAATCCCCGACCACGCGGGTGCTTGTCATACCAAGCTTGCTCGACATCCTCTTCGCCTCCATTTTGCCTTTTCGGAATATACGGTAGCAGATAAAATCGCACTGCGCAAGAAGCTCCGTTTTTTGATACGCCGCGCGACCTTTGTTATGATTGACGCATGGCATTGATTCCGGAACAACTGCGCGCGCCGTACAACCCGAACGCGACCGAGGATAGGATTTACAAACTCTGGGAAGAGAGCGGCTTTTTTTCGCCCGATACGCGCCCGCCATGGGCGGATAACCCAGAAACGAACCCGAACTGCGGAAAAACGTTTTCCATGGTGCTCCCGCCGCCGAACGTTACCGGCACGCTCCACATGGGCCACGCCATCATGCTTGCCGTTGAGGACTCCCTCGTCCGTTTTGAACGCATGCGCGGCAAAAAAACGCTCTGGCTTCCGGGTACCGACCATGCCGCCATCGCAACCGCTTCCAAGGTTGAGGCGGACATTTATAAAAAAGAAAAAAAGACGCGGCATGACTTGGGCCGCGAGGAGTTTTTGCGGCGCGTCAACGCTTTTGCGGCGGAAAGCCACGACATCATCTTGAACCAACTCAAAAAAATGGGCTCATCGCTTGATTGGTCGCGCGAGGCCTATACGCTGGATGACGCTCGCACGCTCGCCGTCCGCACCGCTTTCAAACGAATGTATGACGCGGGGCTTATTTACCGAGGCCACCGCATCGTCAACTGGGACCCGCGCATGCAAACGACGGTCTCCGACGATGAAATTGAATGGCGGGAGGAGCAAGCGCCTTTTTATTATCTGAAATACGGCCCCTTCACCATCGGAACGGCGCGCCCCGAGACGAAGTTCGGCGACAAATACGTGGTCATGCATCCCGACGACGAGCGGTATAAGGAATACGAAGACGGGCAAAAGATCGCGCTCGAGTGGATCAACGGCCCGATAACCGCAACGATCGTGAAAGACGATTCGGTTGACCCCGCTTTCGGCACGGGGGTCATGACCATCACCCCCTGGCACGACGCCGTTGATTTTGATATCGCGGAGCGCCACCATCTCGACAAGGAACCGATCATTGACGCGCACGGGAAACTTCTGCCGATCGCGGGAGAGTTTGCGGGCATGCACATCAAAAAAGCGCGGCCGCAGATCATTGAGAAACTGAAAGCGAAAGGTTTGCTCGCGCGGGTTGACGAGCACTATACGCACCGCGTCGCCCAAAACAGCCGCGGCGGGGAGACGATTGAGCCGCAGATAAAACTCCAGTGGTTCGTCAACGTCAGTGCAAAGTTCAAACTAAAAAATTCAAAACTGAACGGCATCCCGTCCGGTTCCGAAATAACGCTCAAAGAACTGATGCGCGCGGCGGTCCAAGGCGGCCAAATAGAAATCCTCCCCGACCATTTTGCAAAGACCTATTTTCATTGGATAGATAACCTGCGCGACTGGTGCATTTCGCGGCAAATCTGGTTCGGACACCGCATTCCCGTTTATTACTGCGCGCGCAAGAATAAGGAGGCGTGCGAGCGGCCGCTCGTCAGCATAGAGCCCGTAGAGCGATGTCCCGCGTGCGGGGAGGCGGTTGAACAAGACCCCGACACGCTGGACACATGGTTCTCGTCCGGCTTGTGGACTTTTTCAACGCTTGGCTGGCCCGCCGCAGAAAACGACATGGCGGACTATCACCCCACCACCGTCCTTGAGACCGGTTATGACATCCTCTTTTTCTGGGTGGCGCGGATGATCTTGATGACCGGTTTTTTGCTTGAAGACATCCCGTTCCGGACGGTGTATCTCCACGGTCTCGTCCGCGACAAAGACGGCCGGAAAATGTCAAAATCGCTCGGCAACATCATTGACCCGCTGGATATGATCAAAAAATACGGCGCCGATGCGACGCGGATGTCGCTTTTGGTGGGTAACGCGCCCGGCCAAGACCTGAAACTGTCGGAGGATAAGATCAGGGGCTACAAACATTTTGCGAATAAAGTATGGAACGTTACGCGGTTCCTGCTTCAGTACGCCGATGCGGATACGGGAGCGTCCAGCGGCGCGGACGAATACGCGTTGAACGCGGCCGAAGGATTGTCTGCGGAAGAAAAAGAAATGCTGGACGAACTGCGCGCCGCGGCTTCAGACATTACCGAGAACATTTCGGCATATCAGCTTCACCTCGCGTGCGAAAAGATATACCACTACGTATGGCACACGTTTGCTGATAAAATACTTGAAGCGAGCAAACCGGTCCTCAACGGGACGGACATCGCTTCGCGGACGCGGCGCGCGGAAACGCTTCTCGCCATGTGGCGCACGTGTCTTGCGTTGCTCCACCCGTTCATGCCGTTTATCACCGAGGAACTCTGGTCGCTCCTGCCGCATAAAAACAAGCGCGCCTTGCTTATGGTGTCGCGCTGGCCTGTGCGCTAATTCTTAATGCCGTTCAATGACATTTTCCGCTGATGTTTTTTTGTGGGCATTCGCCGGTGGTTTTCTGCCGTCGCTTATATGGTTGTGGTTTTGGCTCAAAGAAGACAAGAGGCATCCCGAACCGGCGCGCCTGATCTTTTTCGCGTTTGCCGCCGGTATGGGCGCCGTCGTGATTGCGCTTTTTCTTGAACAACTCGCGCAGAAATATATCACGGGGGGTATTCTTCTCATCGTCGCGTGGGCGACGATTGAAGAGGTCCTCAAATACCTCGGCGCATACGTTGTCGCCCTGCGCACGGCGTGCGTTGACCGAAGCCGGTGCCTTGACGAGGCGATTGACCCGCTCATCTACCTGATCACCGTTGCGCTTGGATTCGCCGCGCTTGAAAACGTGCTTTTCTTGCTTGCGCCGGTTGCGCGCGGCGAGCTGCTCGCCGGCGTCGTGATGGGCAACCTCCGTTTCGTCGGGGCTACCGTCCTCCACGTTGCCGCGAGCGGCGCAGTCGGGGTTGCGCTCGGCTTGTCATTCTATAAAACGAGATTTGCCAAGCATATCGCGCTTGCGGTCGGGTTATGCACAGCGATCGCGTTGCACACGGCGTTCAACATATCTATACTGTTAAATAAAGGCGGCAACCTTTTGGGCATTTTCAGCGTGTTGTGGCTGGCGGTGCTCGTTATTCTTTTTCTTTTTGAGCGTCTCAAGCGGCTGCGCAAACGCTCAGCATAAAATCGCATGTTTAAAAATAAACAATCCTTTCTTGAACGATTCACCGGCCTCTTGAACCAAGATGCGGACGAAGAAAATGAAGAGCAGAGCGAGGCGGAAACGGAAGAAGTTGAGGACGCAAAAGGGGGGTGGGAAGAAGAGGCGGAAGGCGACGGGGAGCTGACCGTTGACATGTACCAGACGTCATCGGAGATCGTCATCCAAACAATGATCGCCGGCGTCAAACCCGACGATCTGGATATTTCCATTTCACGCGATATGGTAACCGTCAAGGGAAAGCGCGAGCGATCGCGAACGGTTGCAAAAGACGACTACTTTTTTGAAGAATTGTACTGGGGCGGTTTTACGCGCACCATTATTTT
>JACOWN010000009.1 GCA_016176785.1 Parcubacteria group bacterium
CGGTGGAGGCAACCTTGCTTCGCAAGGTGTTGGAACCGCAAGGTTCCAAAGCGCAGGAGCGAAGCGACGAGCAGTAAGATTCCTCCCGCCTCCGTATTGACGATTTTGTATCGGCGTGTTCCCGCAAAGCCGCGGTGTCAGTGCGACCCATGAAGATTACCCCCAACATAAAACCGCTCGACAGAGCGGTTTTATGTTGGGGGTAAGCCGTTGTTTGCGTCGCCGTTATATATGAACTATAATTCATACGATGAAGCGATTTGTTCACGAACCCCATAAAATCTTCTTTGAGACCCTTGGCAATGACACGCGATGGGAGATCGTGCATTTGCTCCAAAAAAAGCAATGCAATGCAACAGGGATAGCAAAAGCACTCGGCTATGAACAAAGCCTGGTTTCCCACCATCTGCGCCGCTTGGAACGCTGCGGTTTTGTCCGAGTGACAAGGGAGGGCAAAGAGCGCATCTACGAACTTAATAAAACGACCATAAAACCGCTTCTTAAATTGATGGACAGCCACATTAATGCATTTTGTAAAAAAATCGCGGATAAAGAACTTTGTAAAAAGTTATGAATTCAAAAACCCTTAAAATTTGGCTGGTATCTGCGGCTTTCATCCTTTTTTCCGTAATCCTCATCGGTCTTTTCAGCTTATGGACATCGCCGGAGTTTATCCCCGGCTACTCATTGGCATTTCTTGCCGGACTTTCAATGATTTTTCTGCCGTGCACTTTTCCGCTGGTATTCATTATCGTGCCGCTCGCGCTTTCAAAAAGAATCGGCAAAGGAATAATGATGGCGCTTCTTTTCGGCGCGGGACTCACGCTTACTTTTACGCTCTATGGGATGGCTCTCGGCTGGCTTGGGGGGTTCGTGGAGTTATATCGGGTCATCAGTTGGATGCTTGTCCTTGGAGGTGTTGCGGCGTTGATATTCGGCATTTCAGAACTCAATCTCATTAAATTCAAATTGCCCTTTAAGCAAACGATCCTCCCCGCATCTCTGCAGGGCAAAAATGATTATATTCGCAGTTTCTTTTTGGGATTCTTTCTCGGCAACGCCGGCGTAGGATGCCCTAACCCCGCTTTCTATATTCTTTTTGGTTATGTTGCGACATTGGGCATTCCGACCGTTGGTGCATCGCTTGGCGCGCTTCACGGTCTCGGAAGAATCGTGCCGCTTCTTTTCTTGGTCGTGCTGGCATTGTTGGGCATTAATGCGATGAATAAACTCTCCGCGTATCAGGAAAAAGTAAAACGCTCCGTTGCCTGGGCGTTGGTGGGGCTTGGCGCGTTTATCTTCAATTACGGATTTTTCGGGATGGCGTGGTTTGAGGACTCAATTATCCATCAAGGCTGGAATAGGTTCTTGGAAATAACATTTCCCAAAATTGCCGAATCTTCAGTTATTGAATCGTCATTAAATCTCCCGCAAGGAACGGGAGGAATTATTCCGTGGCTTGTATTTGCGGGCATTATCGGCGCCATCGTCCTCTGGGATGCCTTTCGCAAACGAAGAACGGAAACCGCAAATCTATGAAAATGTTTCTTTTTACAATTACAGCCCTACTCTTTTCAGCGCCGCAGGTGTTCGCGCACGAAGAAGGAATGGAGGTAACCAACCTGGCCGAAGCGGATTGGATCGGCCCCCTCATCGCCGTTATCGTTGTTGTCGGTGCAGTTATTATTGCACGGGCAATTCGCGCAAGGTCGAACGCGAATAAGCAAATTATAAGCAACAATCAAAAACAAAATTTATGATCAAAGTAACGCTTATCCGTCCCCTCGGTTGCGCCCATTGCACGGCAGTAAAAGCAACGCTGGAGAAAATGAAAAACGATTATCCAGGTTTAACCGTCGAGGAAATTGACATGACTACTCCCGAAGGTCAGGCATTGGTGCAAAAATACAACATTCTTTCCAGCCCCGGGATTCTGGTAAATGACGAATTTTTCGCATTCGGCGGCGCCACGGAAGATCAATTCAAGAAGAAGTTCAACGAGTTGAAACAAAAGTAAAGGCCAAAAGGCAATCACAATTATTGTGGAATCTGATTCAAAAAATAAAATTCAGGAACTGTTATCGCATGCCGACATCGTTATTAATGGAGATCGGCCGTGGGACATCAGAGTACATAATGGAAGATTATATTCTCGCGTTCTTGCTAGCGGTTCGCTGGGACTCGGAGAATCATATATGGATGGCTGGTGGGATTGCGACCAGTTGGATGAACTATTTTTCCGAGTATTGCGCAATGGATTAGATAAAAAAGTTAAATGGAATTGGCCCCTGCTTTGGAGAACGGTTGCATCAAGAATTTTCAACCGACAGACGCGTTCCCGGACCTTTACGATAGGAGAAAAACATTATGATATCGGAAACGATTTGTTTGAACTCATGCTCGGGAAATCAATGGCGTACTCGTGCGGTTATTGGCCTCATGCCAAGAATCTTGATGAGGCGCAGGAAGCGAAATTTGACCTCATTTGCAGGAAGCTCGGTCTTAAAAGAGGCATGACGCTGCTTGACATCGGTTGCGGCTGGGGAACACTTATGCGTCACGCAGTCCGAAAATATGACGTCACCGCAGTGGGGATTACCGTGTCAAAGAAGCAGGCAGAGCTTGCGAGAGGATTGTGCAAAGGATTGCCCGTTGACATACGATTGCAAGATTATCGCGATCTCAAAGAAAAGTTTGACCGAGTCGTTTCTGTGGGAATGTTTGAACACGTCGGTTATAAAAACTATCAAACCTATATGAGAGTTGTGCACCAATGCTTGAAAGACGGCGGTTTATTCTTATTGCACACTATCGGGAGCCACAGGGCAAAAGGGGTAAACGATCCTTGGGTCGATAAATACATTTTTCCCAACGGCAGCTTTCCCTCGATCGCGCTTATTGCTGACGCCATTGAACCGTCTTTCGTGATGGAAGATTGGCATAATTTCGGCGCCGATTACGACCGGACGCTCTTGGCGTGGCACGAGAACTTCACGAAGAGTTGGTCTTTGTTAAAGGGCGCGTACGATGAAAAGTTTTATAGAATGTGGAGATATTATCTGCTGATGTTCGCCGGTTTGTTCCGTTCTCGTCGAGCGCAATTGTGGCAGATCGTGCTATCCAAAAAAGGAGTTTTCGGCGGATATCAATCAATAAGATAATTATGAGGATACTGAATTTGAAAAATAAAATCAGCGATTTGAATCGTTTTTTGTTGTGAAGGTTGTTCGGAGAAATTTGATAAGAATTCGGAAAGCTACATTGGTAGCCCCCCGTCTCACACGCTAGAGAATGTTCGAACTTCGCCCAAAAACCCGCCAAGTAGAATTTTTGTGTGTTCGTGTTAGAATAGCCGTTGTAACGGGCGCGTAGCTCAGCTGGTTAGAGCGTCGCATTGACATTGCGAAGGTCAGAGGTTCGAGTCCTCTCGCGCCCATTGCGTTTACTCCCGCTCCTTTTATGGAAATCTTTTATCTTGCCCTTCTCACGCTCATTGCCGCTATGGTCGGGACCGTAACCGGTTTCGGCACTTCCACGCTCATGATACCGGTGTTGGTGATATTTTTCCCGCCGGTGGAGGCGATATTTTTGGTTGCGATCATCCATTGGTTCGGCAATGTATGGAAGGTCTCATTGTTCCGTCAGGGCTTCAATGCGCGGCTCGTTGCGCTGTTCGGCGTGAGCGGTCTTGCGGCAAGTTATTTCGGCGCTTTTATAACGCTCGGCGCGAGCGAAGGAACACTGCTCCGATTCCTCGGCGCATTTCTTGCTTCCTACGCTTTGTTTTTGATGTTCAGGCCGGCGTTCAAGATACCCGCAGGAAACGCGGCGGCTCTCTTCGGCGGCGCACTGTCAGGATTTTTTGCGGGGATGTTCGGCATCGGCGGGGCGATCCGCAGCATGTTTCTCTCCGCCTTTGATCTGCCGAAAGCGGTGTATATCGCGACCGCCGGAGCGATTGGTCTCATGGTTGACTCAACCCGCATCATTGCCTATTTCGGCGGAGGCGCATCATTGCCGCGGGAACTGTGGTACGGATTGCTCATCTTTATTCCGCTTTCATTCGTTGGAGCTCATATCGCAAAAAGAATCGTTGACCGAATACCGCAAAACGAGTTTCGGGCCGTCATCGCCTTTTTTCTTTTTGCGGTCGGATTGAAGTTACTGCTCTTTTAAACGAACAAACCCCGGATATACGGGGTTTTCGGGGGCATACGCTTCGTTACTTATTTTTTCTGCGGAGAAAAGCGGGAATTGCGGCATTCCAGTCCTCTTCGTTTTCGGGGTCGGCCGCTTCGTCAATGCGGATGCGGTTTGCCGGGCCATTATTGGTCTGGTTCCCGTTGCTGAATGCGGCGAGCACGTCCTGCGCGGTTTTCGGTTTCTTTTTTTCTTCTTTCGCGGCGTCATCAAAAAGCGGTTTGCCGCGCCCGTTGTCCGGAAAACCGGAGGCAATGACCGTCACCTTAAGCGTGCCTTTATCCAGACGATTGTCGTGGATCGCGCCGAAAATTACTTTTGCATCTTTATCTATTGATTCGGTGATGATCTTCGCCGCTTCCTGGATCTCATACATGGTCATGTCCGCGCCTCCCGCGATCGCGAACAGCACCCCTTTCGCGCCGTTGATGGAGAGGTCAAGCAGGGGCGAATTGATGGCTGCGCGCGCCGCTTCCTCCGCGCGCTTCTCGCCGCCCGCATTGCCGATGCCCATGAGCGCCGAGCCGGCGTTCGACATGACCGCCTTGATGTCCGCGAAGTCAACATTAATGATGCCCGTCGTCGTAATGAGGTCCGAGATGCCCTCAACGGCTTGCCGCAGAACTTCGTCGCTCATGGCGAACGCGCTCTGTGCGGTCACTTCTTTTTTGACGATAGAGAGCAGGCGGTCGTTCGGAATGACAATGAGCGCGTCCACTTCTTCGCGCAGTTCTTCAAGCCCTTTATTCGCGATGTGACCCCGTTGCGTACCCTCAAAGAAAAATGGTTTTGTCACCACGGCAACTGTCAGCGCGCCGTTTTCTTTTGCCGCGCGCGCGATGATCGGCGCGGCTCCCGTACCCGTGCCGCCGCCCATTCCCGCCGCAATGAATACCATGTCGGCGCCCTTCAGCGCATCCACGATCTCCGCCTTGGTTTCTTCTGCAGCGCGCTTGCCGATGTCGGGATTCATGCCGGCGCCCAACCCTTTCGTGATGTTCTTCCCCATGTGCACTTTTTTCTTCGCGAGCGATTTGTGCAAGTCCTGGCCGTCCGTATTCATCGCAATAAACTCAACTCCGCGCACTTTGGAGTTGATCATATGGTTCACGGCATTGCCGCCGGCGCCGCCGACGCCGATGACATTAATGCGCGCGAATGCTTCCACATCAGGTTCTACTTTTGGCATAGCGATGTATAAAAGGCGTATTACCTCTGTTTTTGGTTATTACCACCATAACAAAAAGGCGCTTCCCCCCGCAACTTGACAACGCCGGTATCTCTTTCCGAGTACTGACGGCCGAGGGAGAAAATTAAGCACAAAAAAATCGGCCGAGTGCCGAAAGCGTACATTTACCGCGCACGCTTTGTTTTTAAGGGAAAAATTGCTTGATCCAGCCGGTCGCCGCATGCACCAACCCGCGGACCCGGACGCTCTGCGTTTCAAACAAATCGCTTCGGTACGCCGAATCAAAGCCGAGAAGACAGAGGCCGTACGCGACCGACCACATCGTCTCAAGCGGCGTTTCTTCTTTGTCTTTGAACGAACGCGGCACGACGACGCGCGCCGGCAGGCGAAGCGAGGCCTTTGCGAGGTCTTCTATTGTCGGCAGGCCCGCGCCGCCGCCGGTCAGAATGACTCCGGCGGGGAGCAGTTCGTTTTTGCCGAGTTTTTTCAAATGCGCTTCAATGAGGTCAAAGATGTCGCGCAAGCGCGCTTCAATTATCTCATCCAGTTTCTTTTGCGATGTTGCCGAAGAAGAAGGCGCGCCGCCTTTTTTCATTTCCTCCGCCTCGTCAAGCGGAATGCGGAAGCCAAGCGCAATGTCGTTCGTAATGTCGGTTGAACCGATGGGGAACACGTCCAAAGAAATAAGCTGGTCATTTTCAAAAACCGCAATTGAGACGGTTTCGGCGCCGATGTTCGCAAGCACGCAACCGGCAGTCCGCTGCGCCTTTGACAGCGTCACCAAACTCGCGGCGAGCGGCGCGGCGACGACGTCCTCAACCTCAATGCCGACCGCTTCAATGGCGCGGATGAGGTCCTCAAGATGCTGCACGAGGCAGGTGACGAACACCGTCTTGACCTCAAGCTTCATCCCGCGCAAACCGACCGGCCTGCCGAACACTTCTTTGCCGTCCAGCTTCCACGCGAGTGGGAACCGGTGAATGACTTTTTTGTTCGTGAGGTTTACGTTTTCTCCGCTCGCAAGCACCGCTTGTTCAACGTCGGCGGCGGTCACCTCGCCGTCAATGCGGGAGATTATCGTTGAGCCGGATGCGGTTTCAGAATCCAAGCTCAGCCCCCCGATCGAAACCAGGGCGCGTTTGACCGCGACACCCGCCTCGTTTTCCGCGCGCCGGATCGCCTCGCGTATCGCCTTTACCGCTTCGTCGTGATTAACGATGTAACCGCGCCGAACGCCGTGCGATTCCGCTTCTCCCACTCCGATGATGCGGGGGCCGGTATTTTGTTTTTCCGCCTCTGCGACAACAACGCGCGTCGTATGGCTTCCGATATCAATGCCGGCCGAAAGATAACGAGACATTAAAAAGTAACGTAGAGCTGTTAATTCGCCCGCCTGCCCGCGCGCAGTCAGGCGGCTTTTGATAAACACGGACGTTTGGAGGAGGAGAGAAAAGACGCCCCTTATGAGAATCCAAAACGCGTAAGGAGTTTACGTTCCTCCTTTTCCATTGTACTCCCGTGCCGAAGGCCTTTCAAATGCAGGAGGCCGTGGATAAAAAGGTAGGCGACGAATTGGTCTCCCGTCATCGCGAAACGGCGCGCTTCGCGGTGCGCGCGGGGGAGGTTGATGAAAATCTCGCCGCTTGTCTTTCCGAGAGGGAACGCAAGCACGTTTGCCGGCGCGTCTTTGCGCCGGTAGCGCCGGTTAAGCGAGCGGGAGCGCGCATCGCCGATAAAAACCAATGAAAGCTCAAAGCGCCGCGGGAGCGCGGCGTTCTTAAACGCAACAAACGGCAGGTTGGGAAACCCGCCGTGCGTCGCATTCAATATGGAGAAATCGTTTTCAGAGCGACCGTGTCGCATACCGCGTTACATTTTGCCCAATTTTTTAAGCCGCATAATGGTTTTTCTTTTTTCAATGCGGCGCAACGCGCGCGTTCGTTTCTTCTGCTTTGACTGCTCGCGCACGAAAAACTTGAGCGACCGCGCCTTGGAGAGCGTGTTTGAACTGCGCAAACGCTTGCTGAACCGTCTGATCAAACTCAGGTTCGTTTCGCTGGGTCCTTTTGCGACTTCGGTGTTAATCGGCATAATGTTTCTCACTATATCAGACCGTTTCTCGTTCCTCAAGCGGCGGCTACGGACGCCCTTTGTGCATCTTTGAACGCACGTAATCGGCAAGACGGTCAATCGGCACGGTTTCTTGGGACCGCGACTGCATGTCGCGCACAATAACCGTATTCTCCACCGATTCCTTCTGCCCCATGATGAGGGTGTAGGGAATTTCTAAGCTTTCCGCGATGGCGAGTTGCACGGAGAGTTTGTCTTTTGACAATGCGTGCGCGACGGGGATGTGGGCGTGCCGCAGCACTTCAATGACCTGCAAACTTTTCAGTTTTGCCTCTTGGCCGAGCTGAATGAAATACACGCGGGGTTTTTTGATGATGCGGGGCGACGATGACACGAACTGCGGCGCGGATATGACGCGGTCAACGCCGATCGACATTCCTACGCTCGGCACGTCCCGTTTTGACCCGAGCAGGCGCGCAAGGTAGTCGTAGCGGCCTCCTCCCGCAAGCGCAAGCGGCACCTCTTCCTCCGCGGACGGTTCCTTTTTCGCTCCGTCCGCCGGTTTTTCGTTTTCTGGCTGCGCGCCGCCCGATTCCGGCGCTTCACTTTTTTCGGGCGGGGCTCCGGCGACTATCTCAAAAACGGTCCGCGAGTAATAGTCAAGGCCGCGCACCAGCGTGTGTTTTATTTCGTAGGGGATGCCGAGCGCGTCAAGGTACTCAAGAACGCCGCGGAAGTGTTTGCGGCACTCTTCGCAGAGCGAACCGACCATCTCAGGCGCCTCGCGATTGAACTCGATCGTTGCGGGGTCTTTTGAATCAAGTATGCGCAACGGATTTGTTTTGAGCCGTTCACGGTCATGGTCTCCGAGTTTTGACATATGCCGCCGGTAATACGCAACCAGCGTTTTAAGATACGACGGCCGGCACGTTTTGCATCCGATGCTGTTCACCTCGACGCGGAGTTCTTTGAACCCCGATTCCGAAAGCAGGAGATAGGCGAGTTGGATAATGAACGCGTCGGTGATCGGCGTCGCGACGCCGAGAACCTCAAGACCAAATTGGAAGAACTCACGGAAACGCCCCCGCTGCGGCTGTTCGTGGCGGAAAAATGGTCCGTAGTAATAGAGCATGACCGGCTGCGGCTTCGTGTGCATGCCGTGTTCAATGTATGCGCGCATGACCGGCGCCGTCCCCTCGGGGCGCAACACAAGCGCATCGCCGCCTTTCGTTTTTATGGTGAACATTTCCTTTTGAACGATGTCCGTGTGTTCGCCGACGCCCGAAGTAAAGAGCGCCTCCTTTTCAATGAGCGGCGTTTCAATCGGCTTAAAACCGTAGTACACGGCGAGCTCCGCCGCTTTTTCAAAAAATCCCTGGTATGCGTAAAACTCTCCGTTCTGAATGTCGCGCGTGCCTTTCGGCCGCGCAAACGAAATGTCTTTTTGTGCGGGCGGCTTTGCCGCTCCCGCGGCGCCGGTCTGTTTTTTTGGTGTTGAAGCCATGTTTTTGGTTCAAGAAATACTGCGCATCATCCGTTACCGTGCATCCTCCATGTGTCCGGGGTAGAGCGCCGCCGCAATCGGCGGCAGGAGGCGCACGAACGCCTCTCCGGAGAGATAGGTGCGCGACAAAGGTCCCCACGCGCGGGAATCAAGGCTCGCTTGCCGGTTATCTCCCATGACGAAATACTCGTCATTCTTGAGCGTTACCGGCTTCATGTCGTCTATGAACGGGCGCGTGAGATAGGGCTCGGGAAGCGCAAATCCCTCGGGATGCTCCGTATTTTTGATCGTGATCGTTCCCCGGTCAATGGAAATCGTCTCGTTCGGCAATCCGATAATGCGTTTGATGAAAAAGAGCGCGGGCGCTTGCGGGAAGCGAAAAACGACCACGTCGCCGCGATTCGGTTCTTTGAAACGATACGAAAGCTGGTCAACAATGAGATATTCTCCGCTGTGAAAAGCATCTTCCATAGAACTGCCGTTCACAATGTACGGCTGCGCGATAAAAATACGGAAGGGGATGACGATGAGCAGCGAGATGACGGAAAACTTAACGACATCTAATATAAAAGGAGCCCACCCCTCGCTTGGTTCGCGCGGCGTCTCGGCAGGCATTTCCGCTTCTTTTGCTGCAGTTGTTTCGTTCATCGGTGTAACGCCCATTGTAATACAGAAAAGCAAGGGAAACAAGCGGCTCGTTCGCGCGGGCCGTCTCCCGCGGGTCCGCAGTTTTGCTCCGGCGCCGCTCACCTCGTATAATGAGTGGTATGTCATATTATGTGATGGGGCTCGGGAATCCCGGGGATGAGTACGCAATGACGCGGCATAACGCCGGACGAAGAGCCGTGCAAGCGCTTGAGAATGCCGCCGAAGTTTCTCCGTGGCGGCGCGATGCGGCGCTCCGCGCCAGCCGCGCAACAGGCGTCGTTTCGAGTGCGTCTGCCGGTAAGGGGAGGGGCGCCGACACGGCGGGCGAGCGCGTCACCCTCCTCCTGCCGGAAACTTTTATGAACGAATCGGGCGCCGTCGCCGGAGCGCTTCGTAAGAAACGCGGCTTTGCGCCGGAGCGCCTCATCGTCGTGCATGACGACGCCGATCTGCCGCTGGGGAGCGTCCGCGTCTCTTTTAACCGCGGCGCGGCGGGCCATCGGGGAGTTCTGTCCGTCATGAACGCTCTCAAGACGAAAGCGTTCGTGCGCATTCGTATCGGAACCGCGCCGCGAGCGCTCCAAAGCGGCAGTGAAAAACGGCGCGCGCCGAGCGCGGGGACGGTGCTCGCGCCGTTTACGCGCGCCGAGGAACGCGCTGTAGAGGACGCACTTTCCCGCGCGGGCGCCGCCGTCCTCCGCGTTATTGAAAAAGGACTGCCGGCGGCGATGAACGAGTTTAATGCGAAGTGACGCGGCGCGCGGCAAGCGCGCGCCGCGCGTTCCGAAAATGCCCCGCTTAGCGGGGCATTTTCGGAACGAAGCCGTCACTCCGTTTCTGGTTTTGCTTCTTGGAGCGTCGCTTTTTCGGCGGCCGCCTCTTCTTGCGCTCCGGAGTATGAGAGGGTCATCCGCTGATTTTTTGGCTCAAAAAATACGATCTTTACCGGATATGATTTTCCCAGCTCAAGCGTTTCGCGCAGTTTTTCGTCGCTGCCGAATTCTGAAATGTGCACGAGACCGGCAACGCCTTCCTCAAGGGAAACGAGCGCGCCGTGTTTGTTGTATTTGATGACGACGCCGGAAACGACATCGTCTTTTTTGTATTTTTTCTCCGCCTCAATCCAAGGATTTTCTTTGAGCGTTTTGATGGAGAGCGAAATTTTTCCGTCACGGATTTCTATGATCTTTGTTTTCACTTTTTCGCCCACCTTGAACATTGCGCGGGGGTCTTCCACGAGTCCCCAGTCCATTTCCGAAATGTGGACAAGCCCCTCAAGCCCTTCCTCAACCTTGACGAAGAGCCCGAAGTCAACGATTCCGGTGATCTCTCCCTCAACGACATCGCCGACCGCATACTTTTCAACGAGCTCCGACCGTTCCTTCTCCTCAAGTCCTTTTTCGGAGAAAATCAGCTTCCCTTCTTTCGCGTTGGCGGAGAGAACGCATACGCCGAGCGTCTCCCCGACGAATTTTTGGAGCGCGGCGAGGATCGCGTCTTTGTTGCCGTCTTCCACGCGTGGGTAATGTTCCGCCTTGAGCTGCGATGCGGGGAGGAACCCTTGGATGCCCTGCCATTCAAGAATGAGGCCGCCCTTGTTCGCGTCTTTCACTTCAAGATTAAAGACCGTTTTATTTTTTATCGCTTCTTCCGCCTCGCTCCAGGTGAGCGCCTGGCGCGCTTCTTTAAGCGACAATTCAACATACCCGTCTTCGTTTTCCGGTTCTATCACCTTTGCCGTAATGGCGTCGCCGATGTTGATTTTTTTAATGAGGTCGCGGGCATTCATGAACTCCCGTCCATAAATGATGCCCGTGCCGTACGGCGGCAGGTCAACGTAAAGCGCCGCTTTGTCGGTTGCAACGACAAGGCCTTCAACGAGGTCCCCTTCATCGGGCCGCGACTGGGCACTCTCCGTGATCTTCGTCATGGGATTCGTGCTGACCGTTTTGTGCGCGTCGGGCGCGATGTTTTTGATAGGTTTGGTTGTTTCTACGGCCGGTTCTTCGCTTGGTTCCCGTAATAAAAGTTTGAACATGATATGTCGCAGAGAGAGGTCCGCGGCGGCCGTCCTTTCTTCCTCTGCGGGGCCTGTCCGAGGGGTTAGTTCTCGCGCGTTTGAAATAATGTCGGATATCGAGCGATTGCCCGATGGGTGAAAGTGTACACAATCCTTCCCGCAGTTGCAATCACCCCCAACCCGAAAAGCCTGCCTGCCGGCAGGCAGGGACCGTCCTTCTCCCGTTTTATCCACATGTGGATAACTTGGCAAAAGGACCGTCCTTGGCATTTTTGACAAAAAGGAACCCCGACTGGCAAGCCAATCGGGGCTAAAAAAAGAAGAAACTCGGTTGCGCCGGTGTCCGGTTGGAGGGACAGCGGTTCTTGGCTCTATCACTCGGACGAGCCAACGAACGCTCCCTTTTCAACCAACCGACGGGTGGCGCTCTGCCGCGTGGCGGCAGGGTTGCTCGCTCGACGAGCGAGCACAAAAAAGTCCGGAAGCTTACAGTGCCTCGATCACTGCGCCTCTCTGTGGGCTTCCCCCGCCGCACTCGGCCGTGTGGCCTCGCGGCGGGGGCAGTGAACTTTTTCGCATCTCCGTCAGCTGACCGTCGACCTCATCGGCGCGCCGCACGGAGAACGCCAGCAGCAGAGCAGCAGGAAGCATCCCTTCCTCCACTGCTGTGATGGGGAGCGCGGACGAGGCGCTCCCCGACGCCGATTCAGGCCCGGGCGCCCTTGCCCGTGACCTGGACCTCCCGGACCAGGTTGCCGGTGCCGGCCGCGGTGTTGTCGGTGAAAGTGAAATTGAAATACTGGTTGCTGAGGGCGCGGGCCCCGGGCCCCGCCCCAACGGAATGCCTGAAATGCCGCATGTCTCCTCCTTGTTGTGAAAGTCCGCGTCAGCCAATCTGACGCAGTATTTTCATTATACAGATATTGACAAGATTGTCAAGTAGTGGTTGGAAACGAGCCGGTATCCTTGGACTTTTCGGCAAATCCGTCTAGAATGAAAGGATGATAATCACGTATTATGACGTAGAGTGTTTTAAGGTCCAGCAGGGCGACTTAACCCTTGTTTTCAACCCCGTCTCCAAACAATCAAGCGCCAAAGCCGCTCGTTTCGGAGCGGACATTGCCCTCGTTTCCGCCAACCACCCCGACATGAACGGCTGGGATGAGGTCTCCTACGGCGGGAAAACGCCCTTCGTCATCAAGGGGCCCGGCGAATACGAAAAACACGGCGTTTTCGTGCAGGGGCTTCTTTCCAAAACATCTTACGGCGGCGAGGAAAAAATAAACACCGTGTATGACGCGCTTATTGAAGGGACGCACCTCCTTTTTCTTGGCCCGATTGATGCGCCTGAACGCATCACGAAAGAAATCTACGAAGCGGTTGACGATGTTGACATTCTCTTTGTGCCCGTCGGCGGCACGGGCGTTCTCGCCGCCGCTCCCGCGTACAAAGTATCGCTCTCGTTTTCTCCGAAGATGATAATTCCCATGCACTACGATGCCGCTTCGCTCTCCACCTTCCTCAAAGAAGCGGGAGCGGAACGCGCCGAACCGCAAGAAAAAATCACCCTCAAAAAGAAAGACCTTGAAGGCAAAGAAGGCGCCGTCGTCGTGTTAAAACCGACGCGCGCGTAAGAGAACGCCCGACGCCCCCCATGTTTTCATTCATTGAACGTCTCCAGCGCAAGCCGCGCGCCGCGCGCATCCGCATCGCCTTCGCCGCCGCATTCATCGCGACCGCCCTCCTTGCGCTGTGGTGGTTCGCGGGGCTGCCGTCGCGGCTTGCGCTTTCCCTGCCGGCCGCAGAGAATGATGTCGCGGAGATCGCGGCGCCACTCCATATACTCGGCGACAACATCGCGGACGCGTTTCGCGCCGCGACGGAAGCAACGGGGCAACGGAACGAAAGTGCGCCGAGCGAACCGGGAGCGGGGGGATGACGGAGGCGGTTGAAAAACCGCTTATTTTTTGTTATAATACGGGCACTATATGGCGGACGGCGAACACAAAGAAAAAGAAGAACGGCCCAAGAGTCCTCGCGGCATTGTTCCGCGGAACATCAGCAAGGAAATGAAGGAGTCGTATCTTGACTACGCGATGTCGGTCATCACCGCCCGCGCGCTTCCCGATGTGCGTGACGGCTTGAAACCGGTGCATCGGCGCATCCTCTACGCCATGCACGGTATGGGACTTTCCGCGGGCGGGCGGTTCAGGAAATCGGCGGCGGTCGTCGGTGAAGTGCTCGGGAAATATCACCCGCACGGCGACGTGCCGGTCTACGACGCTCTCGTTAAACTCGCGCAGCCGTTCTCATCTCGGTATCCCCTTGTGCACGGGCAGGGAAACTTCGGTTCCGTTGACGGGGACGCTCCCGCCGCCATGCGATACACCGAGGCGAAAATGTCCCGCATCGCGGGCGAACTCCTCCGCGACCTTGAAAAAGAAACCGTGGACTGGCGGCCGAATTACGACGGCACGCACGAAGAACCTGCGGTCCTGCCGTCCGCCGTGCCGAACGTGCTCCTGAACGGCGCGCTCGGCATCGCCGTCGGCATGGCGACGAACATCCCGCCGCACAATCTCCGCGAAGTTGCGGCCGCGACGGTGCACTTGATAGACCATCCGAAAGCGACGACCGAAGACCTGCTCGCGTTCGTCAAAGGCCCCGATTTTCCGACCGGCGGCATCGTGTTCAACGCGGGAGACATCGCGCATGCCTACGCATCGGGGCGCGGGGGCGTGGTAACGCGCGGCGAAGCGGAGATCACGGAGGCAAAAGGCGGCTCGTTCCAGATCGTCGTCACTTCGCTCCCGTATCGCGTGAACAAAGCGGAGTTCGTGGCGCGCATCGCGGAGCTTGTGCGCGAGAAAAAACTGGAAGGCGTGAAAGCGCTCCGTGACGAATCATCGCGCGGCGAAACGCGCGTCGTCGTTGACGTGAAGCAAGGGACGCCACCGCAGACGGTTTTGAATTATCTCTACAAACACACCGACCTTGAAACCTCGTTCCACTACAACATGCTTGCGCTCGTGGACGGCGTGCCGCAGACATTGTCCCTTAAAGCGATTTTGGAGGAGTTCATCGCGCACCGCGAGGAGATCGTGCGACGCCGCACGGCGTTTGATCTGAAAAAAGCGAAAGAGCGCGCCCATATTCTTGAAGGGTTGAAGAAAGCGCTTGACAACATTGACCGGGTCGTCAAGATCATCAAGCAATCAAAAGACGCGCCGACGGCGCACGGAAATCTTCGCGCAGAGTTCCGTTTTTCGGATGCGCAGGCGACGGCGATCCTTGAAATGCGCCTCCAAAAACTGGCAGGGCTTGAACGGAAGGCGATAGATGACGAGCTGGTGGAGAAACGGCGGCTCATTAAAGAGCTGGAGGACCTGCTCGCGAGCGGAGAAAAAATCCGCGGGGTCATCAAACGGGAACTCGCGGAGAGCGCCGAGAAATACGGCGACGACCGGCAGACGACCGTCGTCAAGGGCGGCGTCAAGACGCTCACGATGGAGGACCTTGTTCCCGACGAAGAGAGCGTTTTGGTGCTGACGCGCGGCGGCTACATCAAGCGCACCAATCCGCAGGAATATCGCCGGCAGAAGCGCGGCGGTGTCGGCGTCATGGACCTCTCCACGAAGGAAGAGGATTTCATCACGACATTCCTGACCGCGGGAACGCACGACAGCATTCTCTTTTTCTCCAACCGCGGCAAGGCGTATCAAACGAAAATGTACGAGATCCCCGAAGGGAGGCGCGCGACGCGCGGCAAATCGATCATGAACTTTTTACCGCTCGGCGACGGCGAATTCGTCACCTCCGTCCTCGCGGTGCCGAAAGAAGTGCGCGCGCAGGAAAAACTCTCGCTCGTCATGGTGACGACGGAGGGCGTTATCAAGCGGGTCGCGGCGCGTTCGTTTTTGGACGTCAGACGCAGCGGTATCATCGCCTTGAAGCTCAAAACAAGCGACACATTGTTTTCCTCATTTTTTGTTGAAGGCGGAGATGATATCATTTTAGTAACGGCGCGCGGCAAATCTATCCGCTTTGCGTCCAAGAACGTCCGCGAGATGGGGCGGAGCGCCGGCGGCGTGCGCGGCATCCGGCTCGGCAAGAACGACCGCGTCATCGGCGCCGACGGTGTGCGGAAGTCGTTCGCGAATCCGGCGCTTGTCGTCATGGGTGCGCACGGCTACGGCAAACGGACGCCGCTCAAAGAATATCGCGTGCAGGGCCGCGGCGGCTCGGGGGTCAAAACGGCGAACACCACCGCAAAGACCGGCCCGCTCATTGGCGCGCATGTCATCACCGACGATTTTGAGGAGATCATCGCGATCTCAAAGGCGGGAACGGTCATCCGCGTCGGCCTCACCGAAATCCCCGTTCTCGGCCGCGGAACGCAGGGGGTGCGAGTCATGAAGCTCCGTTCCGGAGATGAGGCGGCGACATTCATTACGCTTTAACGCGGCGCGGCATTTCGCACTAATGCGCGCAACCGTGCGGGATATATGGCGGCGTTTTCTGACCCAGAAAAAAACATACGGCAATTTGCCATCGGCAACAACTGGCACGTTGCCGATTTCGGCGTCGGCAGCGGCGCCTATACCGTCGCCGCGGCGCGCGCGGTGAGTCCCGACGGCCATGTGTACGCGATCGACGTCCGGCAAAATTTGCTTGCGCGCGTCAAGCACGAAGCGGAGCGAGCGCATCTTCCCAATGTGTCGGTCATCCACGGCGACCTTGAAGTGCCCGGCGGCAGCCAACTGGACGACCGGAGCATGGATGCCGCTGTCGTTTCAAACATCCTCTTTGAAATAGAAGATAAGCGCGGTTTTGTGCGGGAAGTGAAGCGCGTGCTCCGGCCCCGCGGCAAGGCGCTCGTCGTTGAATGGCGCGATTCGTTCGGCGGTCTGGGGCCGACGCCCCGGCAGGTCGTTTCTCCGGAGGCGCTCAAAGCGTTGTTTGCCGAAGCGGGGTTCGCGTTTGAGCGCGAGATCGTCCCGGGCGCGCATCACTACGGATTTATTTTCCGCCGCGCCGATTAGCGTTCCTTCCGTTTTTCTCTTACCTTTTTATTCCATACTTTTGGCATGAAACTCAACACGTTCCAACTCATCGTGCTCGGCGTCTTTTCTTTTTTCATCCTGTTCGGTTTCTTTGTTTTTTCGGGCCTCATTCCTCTCTTTAATTCCGGTCCCACGGGCGTCGGCGGCACGGTGACGCTCTGGGGGACGATCCCGGAACGCGTCATGCGCGCGCCGCTTGACGGGCTTCGGGAAACGCTCGGCGATTTGTATGCCGTAACGTATGTTGAAAAAAGTGCCTCGTCATTTGACCGCGAGTTGGTTGAAGCGCTGGCATCGGGGCGCGGTCCCGACCTCATTCTTCTGCCGCATGACCTCATTGCGCGGCACCGCGACAAACTTTCGCCGATCCCTTTTGAAACGCTCTCGCTCCGCGATTTTAAGGATACCTTTATAGAAGAAGGCGAACTATATGTAACGCCGAGCGGCGCCATTGCGCTGCCGCTTGTTGTTGACCCGCTTGTCATGTTTTGGAACCGCGATTTTTTTTCACGCGCCGCGATCGCGGAGCCCCCGCGTTACTGGGATGAGTTCTTGACGCTTGCGCCGGAACTTACAAAGACAGATGACGCCTTGAACATCCGCGAAAGCGCCGTGGCGCTCGGTGAATACAGAAACGTCGCGCACGCAAAGGAGCTTCTCTCGCTCCTCTTTCTTCAGGCGGGCACTCCCATTGTCATTGAAGAGAACGGGGCGTCGGAAGTCGTTTTGAGCGAACGGCAGGGGTTTGTCGTGCCGCCCGCGGAGAGCGCCCTTCGCTTTTACACCGAGTTTTCAAACCCCGTGAAGCCGATTTATGCATGGAACCGCGCGCTGCCTCCGTCGGATGACTTTTTTGCCGCCGATAATCTGGCGGTCTACTTCGGATTTGCAAGCGAACGCGAAGCATTGCGTTCGCGCAGCCCGCATTTGAATTTTGACATCGCGGGGATGCCGCAGACGCGGGAATCAAAGCGGGAACGGACTTTCGGCGCCCTGGTGGGGGTTGGTGTGTTGAAACAGTCGGGGAATCAACCGACCGCGTTCGCCGCCGCCTTTGCGTTGGCTGACCGCGCGTTTGTTTCCGCGTTGGGGGAGGCGAGCGGGCTCCCGCCCGCGCGGCGCGACCTTTTGCGCGCCGCGCCAAACGATGCGTTCGGCAAAACCCTGTACCGTTCCGCGCTGACAAGCGCCGCATGGGTCGACCCGTCCCCTCTTGCAAGCGAAACGATTTATCAAACCATGATCGAGAGCGTGGTATCGGGGCGAAGCACGGTGAACGAAGCGATCCTTCGCGCCGAAGCGGAGCTCCAGACGCTCTTCAATAATCCCTAGCGTTCTTTTTATCCCGCATGCCCCTCTTTACATTTACAAAAACAAGCACGATTTTTTTGGCGCTTCCATTCCTTGTTCTCGTGGCCGTCCTCGGCATTCCCTCGGCTCTTTTCGCCGCGGGACTTGTGCCGTGCGGCGGACCGGGTGAGCCGCCGTGCGGCTTTGACCAGTTGATAAAGCTCGTCGAGAACCTCATTGACTTCGCCATTTTGATAGCGGCGCCGCTTGCGGCGATCATGTTCGCGTACGCGGGATGGCTCTATCTTTCGTCGCAAGGGAGCGAGCAGAAAGTGAAGAGCGCGCACGGAGTGTTTATGACCGTATTGTGGGGCATTCTCTTTATCCTCGGCGCCTGGATTTTCGTAAAGTTTTTGACCGCCGCTTTCCTTCGCGAGGGCTTCTCGCTCTTGGGAAACTAAAAAACGAGCGTGGTTCTCCTGTTTTGAATTATCCACATCCCCCGTTCTTTTTGCGATTGGACGCGCTATACTTAAAGAGATGGGAAAAGTCAAACGATTTTTCTTTAAAGTAGCCGCCGTTTTCCTTGCTTTCCCGTCTCTTTTTGCCCACGCGCAAAGCACGCGACGGCTTGAAAACCCGCTTCGCGACATCGGGACGGTTCCGCAGCTGGTGCGCGCGGTTCTTGATGTTGTGGTGCAGATCGGCGCGCCGATCGCGGCGATTTTCATCATTTATTCCGGTTTTTTATTCATTCTTGCGCGCGGCAATCCGACCAAACTTGAGAAAGCAAAGAGCGCGCTTACGTGGACAGTCGTCGGCACCGCCGTTTTGTTGGGCGCGTGGGTGCTTTCGCAGGCGATCGGCGGTACTATTGAACAATTGCGGCGCTAGAGAAAGTCCATGAAGTTATTTTTAGCAAAAAGCACGGCGCTCGCGGCGGCGCTCCTCGTTCCGGCGGGAGCGTTCGCCCAGCAGATCAGAATCGGCAGCCGCCCGCGCCACTTGGGAGATGTCGTGTCGCTTGCGCTCCAGCTTTTGGCGCTTCTTGTTCCGCTCCTCGTCGCGCTCGCGCTCGTCGTATTCCTGTGGGGGGTGTTTCGATATGTCGTCGCGACCGGCGCGGAGGACAAAAGCACGGCGCAAAACGTCATTATCGCTGGTCTTATCGGTCTTTTTGTCATGTTGGGCGTTTGGGGGCTTGTCGGCATTATTGCGCAAACGGTCGGCGTACCGATCTTTCTGCCGCTTCTGCCGCCCGGTACCATTGCCATTTGATTAACGGGAACTAAGAAAGTTGATATCTCTTAGTAAATAAAGTAGGTCGTTCTTAGATTATTAATTAGCATCACACACTATGAAAAAACTCATTATCGGAAGCGCGTTTGCGCTCTTCCCGTTTGCCGTTTTTGCAGTTGAAACCGCCCAGCAGATCCTTGGGAGAGTCAAAAATATTTTTGACACCGTCATCCCGATCATCATCATTCTGGCTCTGGTGTGGTTTCTCTGGGGCGTGTTCCGCTATGTGACCGCCTTGGGAGCCGAAGGCATGGAAAAGGCGCGCGACACCATCATTATGGGGCTCGTCGGCCTCTTTGTCATGGTTGCCGTGTGGGGGTTGGTTGCGATCATCGGGCAGACGTTCGGCATTACCTTAGGCGAGAGGGCTCCCGATCTGCCCCAAACGCCTATACTTCCGCCCGGGGTAAAATAAGTACGGAGGGCTTTTGGTGCGGCTCCCTTCGATAAGCTCAGGACAAGATCGCCGCGCGATTTCTAGCATATGCTTCGCGATTTTTTAAGCGCCCAAACATTCACCGGTGCGACGAGCATCATCCTGAAGGTGAACCAGTATGTCTTGAATCCGATCATTACGGTATTGTTCGGCGTGGCGCTCGTCGTCTTTCTCTGGGGGATCGTTGAATACCTTTGGCAGGCGGACAGCGAGAGCGGCCGCGAGCTCGGCAGGAAGCATATCGGCTGGGGTCTTTTCGGCCTCGTGGTCATGTTTGCGGTGTTTGCCGTTATGCAGGTTATCGCGCGGTCAATCGGCGCCGAAGTGCCCGCGACTATTGGAAGATAGATCCTCGTTTCTTCTTTGGGATGAACAACGCCCCCGCGGCTTGAGCCGCGGGGGCGTTGTTTGTTGTTGGTGCAGAATACTTGAATTAGTCCGAACGCATTTCGTCCCGACGCAACGTCGGGACGAGGAGATCCCCCGCTAAAAAATTCAGAATTTGCGGCGAAGCCGCACCGATAACAATTTCCAATTTTTCTTTGGCGGCAATTCAAGTATGAATTCAGTTTATCAAAAATATAAAAAGAGAAAGGGGTTGTGAGATTTCTCCCACAACCCCGGTTGAGACGTCTCGTCTACATGCAGTCTACGAGATGTTGTTAGAAGTGATAGCCGCAGCAGAGGCAGAGTGCGAGGCAACTGTCCGTGACGCGAACCACGGTTCTGCCGCACTCCCGACACCGCCACGTCCGGACTTTTCTGTACCGCGCCATCGGCTGTCCGCAGTGGCGTTTTGTCCAGTAGGTCTTCTTCATGCCGAAGACCGCTGGATTGGGCTCGCGTCGCTCCTTGCCGACGTCCTCCCAATCCGGGTTGTGGTTAAGGCACATGCCATGACGACACTGACCGTGGCGGGAACATTTCTTGCCTGCAAGGTTGCTATGGTCCATAGCAATCCTCCTCCTTTCTGGCCACCCGTTTTCTTAGGTGCCGGTTATTACAATACACGAAACAAGACAAAAGTCAAGGGTGTGAACGAAAAACTAAAAATCAGCACCTTTGCTGTTTTTGTGGCCTAATTCTATGAATTCAATGATTAAAAATTTTTCTTTTCTTCTTTCAAAACCGACAATTCATTTTTGAGCCCAAAATTGAATACAAATCAGTCGCCGCCCTGCCTTGCCGGCAGGCAGGGCGAAGCGAGGCGAACCAAAACTCTTTGGCTTTTCCAACGTGGTGTCTTTATTTTACCAATTTCGGCGAGCTCCACCTTGCAATTTCCTCAATGATGCCCCTGGCAGGATTTGAACCTGCACGCCTTGCGGCATGTGGTCCTAAACCACACGTGTCTGCCATTCCACCACAGGGGCAATAGCATGAAGCGACCCTCGCGTGTCCGCCCACCAGGATCCCTCACTTCTGGGAAACCCACGGTTTTCCCATTCCTTCCTCCACGGGGAACTCCCGTTCCCCGACCCCCTCCCGTCCGAGTCCCGGCGGCCGGACTTCAAACTCAATTAAATCCGCCCACCAGGACTCGAACCTGGAACCTTCTCCTTAAGAGGGAGCAGCTCTGCCAATTGAGCTATGGGCGGGCGGTGCCGGAGGAGAGGATCGAACTCTCATGGGTTGCCCCACGCGATCTTAAGTCGCGCGCGTATGCCAATTCCGCCACTCCGGCTCACCCCCGGAGGCGCCGGGGCCGCGGTCTTCGGTTTGTTCCGACAGACGGCGATCTTGGAGGCGGTAGTCGGAATCGAACCGGCGCATAGCTGTTTTGCAGACAGCCGTGTTACCACTTCACCATACCGCCAGGGGCCGTTGTCTGTCGCGGACCGCGAACAACAAAGTATAACAAAAAAAGACAGGTTTTGCTAACTTATTTCCGCCGCCTGCAACTGCGGGTCGCGTCGCCCAAGATCAATGTTCAACCATTTCCACGACCTGAAGCACGTCGCCGCCGGCGGGCATGTGGGTTGACGTGATGCGCGCGCCGAACTCCGACCCCGTTTCAACCTTGTCGGCGGCCGCTTTGTGCTGTTGGAGTTCCAAAATCTCGCCGCGACTGATCTCAATGTCGCGGCGCATGATCTTTATGGAGCCGCCCCGCGCGAGGGTTCCTTCGGTCACGCGGCCGCCGATGACATGCTTGTTTTTTGCAGAACTGAAAACGCGGATAATTTTTGCCGCCCCCTTCGTTTCTTCGAGGACAATGCGCGGCTTCCGTTTAGCGAGTTCGGCGGCGAGCCACTCCTCGAGCTCGTAAATGACGGAAAAAGTCTGGAGCGGGACATTATTGCGCTCCGCGAGGTCGCGCGCCGAGCGGTCAATTTTCGCGTTGAAGCCGATGACGAGCGCCTTTTCATCTCCCATGGCGCGCTGGATGTCCGTTTCGCCTATTGAGCCGATGCCCGCATCAAGCACGTACGGCTCTACGCGCTCTGCGGCAATATTTTTGATCTCGTGCTCAATCGCTTCCAGGGAACCGAGCGCGTCCGCCTTGACAACGATCGGGACGCGGGCAATGTCTTCGGATGCCGCGCTCGCGCTTGCCGCCGGTTTTTGCTTCGGTTGTTTTCGTTCTCGGTTTTCCTCGGCGTACGCTTCCGCTTCCCGCTCGGTCCGGAACGCCTTAAAGAGCGCTCCCGCGTGCGGCGGTGCGGAAAATCCATAGAGCCGCACGGGGGAAGAAAAAGTCGCCGATGCGATCTCATCGCCAAGAAAGTTTTCAATGCGGCGCGTTCCCGCGACGCTTTCGCCCGCGGCGACGAACATGCCTTTCGCAAGCGTTCCGTTTTTAATGATGAGCATCGCCGAGACGCCCGTGCGCGCGTCGCGGTGCGCTTCAATGACGACACCTTCCGCCGCGGCGCTCCTCGTTCCGGTCTCCCCGTGGAGGTCGGCGACCAAAAGTATCATGTCAAGAAGCAGGGGGATGCCGTCTCCCGTTTTTGCAGAGAGCGGCACCACCGGCACGTCGCCGCCGTACCCTTCCACGAAAACGTTTTGTTCCGCGAGCTGTTGTTTGACGCGTTCGGGGTCGGCGTTCTCTTTGTCAACTTTATTGATGGCGACAATAAAAGGAACGGCGCTCGCGCGTATGGTGGCGAGCACTTCAATCGTTTGGGCTTTGACGCCGTCATCCGCCGCGACAACAAGGACGGCAATATCGGCGACCTGCGCGCCGCGCTCGCGCATGAGCGCGAAGGCGGCGTGGCCGGGGGTGTCAATGAACGTAATGCGGCGCTTCGCGCCGCTTTCATCCGCATGTTCTATTTCGTACGCGTTCAAATGTTGCGTGATGCCCCCCGCTTCTTTGGCGGCCACGTTCGTTTTGCGGATATAGTCAAGAAGCGTTGATTTTCCGTGGTCAATATGGCCCATTA
The DNA here is from genome assembly GCA_016176785.1 of Parcubacteria group bacterium. Lineage (GTDB taxonomy): Bacteria > Patescibacteriota > Minisyncoccia > Phycocordibacterales > UBA2135 > JACOWN01. The sequence goes on from JACOWN010000009.1 coordinate 23,109, forward strand.
CCACAACGACGGGAGGGCGTGGAACGCGCGTCGCGTCTTCAGTTTTTTTATCGGTTTGTTTCATATAAAATTTGAACGGCGCGGGACCCTGCATCACGGCCGCGTGCCGCATCCATCGCCATGTGCATCGCTCCTCACCGCGTCTTTGCGTGCGCGAGCGCCTCGCGTTCTTCCCGCGACAGTTCGTACTCCGATTGCAATTGAGCAACCGGTTTGGCAAACACGGAAACGCGTTCGCGCGAATACAATCCCGAAATGACGACGCCGTTGCCTTCTTCGTTGATGAAAGCGGTCGCAAAACTTTGGTTGCTGCCGGAGGTGCCGCGAAACGGATTATAACGCACGACGCCAACCTCCTTGATACTCTTTTTCTGGCGGGCGTCAAGATTCTTGAGGATTTCTTCGTGCTGCGCCAGCGTTTCCACCATTTGGCGCTCCCTGTCCTCAAGGGCGTGCATAACGCCCTCAAGGTCTTTCGCTTTGGAACCGCGGAAGAGCCGGTGAAGGCGCACCTCCGTGCGTACGGCAAGCGCGAGGAGAACAAGAAGGGCAATCAAGATTCCGGCGACAGCGACCGCAAGGAACTGCTGAGACAGAAACGGAGAAAAAAACGCAAGGAGGGATGCCATACGGACGAATTATACACTAAAATTAAGGAACAAACCAAGGCGTTCTCCGCAGGCGGAGAGCGCGGCATTTGGCGAAGTGCAACCTTTGTGGTATGATAGAGTTATTGCACTATGAGTAGACAGCCCCACCGTATCCATGGATCTTGAAGGTCTCAACAAAACACAATTAGTTCTGCTCGCGCTTCTCGTGAGTTTTATGACGTCTCTTGCGACCGGCATTGTGACGGTAACTTTGATGGACCAGGCGCCGCCGGGAGTGACGCAGACGATAAACCGCATCGTCAAAACGACCGAACGGGTGATCGTGCCGCAGAAAACGCAGGAAGCGCAGGTAACGCAGACGACGGTCGTCGTTAAGGAAGAGGATTTCATCGTCAAGGCCGCGGAGAAAAATTCTCCCAATGTTGTCGAGATCGGTTATCTGAAAAAGAAAAGCTTTTCATTCTCTCTCGGCGGCACGAGCGCCGCCAAAGAACCCGATGTTGAATACGTCGGCGGCGGATTTGCCGTGTCAGGCGACGGCCTCATCGTATTGGACAAAAAACTTTTACGACCCGATGCGGGGGATGCGGTCGTGCGCACGCTTGACGGTTCACTTTTCACCGCGCAAGTTAAACTGACGCGCGACGAAAATCCCCTCGCGCTTCTTCTGGTGAACGGCATTCTTGACACCGGCGTCGATGCCGCAACAAGCTCCGCGTCCGGAAGCGGAGGAGCAACGGAGAATCAAAAACCGACGCTTGCCGAGCGCCTGAAAGGACGCTTTACCGCCGTTTCTTTTGCCGACGCTTCGGAAGTGCGCGTCGGGCAAACGGCGATCGCGCTCGGGAACGATAAGGGTTTGCTGCTTTTGATCGGCGTTGTTTCCCGCGTTGAGAGTACAGAGGCGGGCGTTGAGGGCAAAACATCGGTGGTGAGCCGCATTTTTACCACCATTGACGCTGATAAACGTTATGAAGGCGGGCCGGTTCTGAACAGCGACGGCAAGGTGATCGGCATTACGTTTGCCGGAGAAGGGGGGAGATACGCGCTGCCGGCGCGCTTCGTTCAGGCGCTCATTACGGAGCCCGCCGAGGCCGCTTCCGCCCCCAGCCCCGCTTCCTAGGAGACGGGCGGGAGAGGGCTCTTGACAATATAATAAATATCAAGTATTGTATAAATATTCCCATTTTGGATTTTATGTATTGGCCGGTTTCCGGCTGATACACAAGGTGTAACGCATAAACCATAATAAATATATGCCGCCGTCATTTGGAAACTTTACTTCAAAGGCGCGCGAGGCAATCCGTCGCGCGCATGAGTTGGCCGTTGAGCGCGGGCAACAGCACGTTACTCCCGTGCATCTTTTTGCGGCGCTTGTGCTTCAGGAAGAAGGCATGGTTCCGGCAGTGCTTGACCGCCTTGAGGTTGACACGATCCTTTTGGCCGACACGCTTCTGGAATCCATTGATTCTCCGGATGGCGCAAACGTGCTCGCGCCGTCATACCAGATATATCTCACGCCGGAATTGGCGCAGACGCTTGAACGGAGCGTTCGGGTCGCGCACGAACTCGGCGATGAATTTGTTTCAACGGAGCACCTCTTGGTGGCGCTGTTTGACGTGCCCGGTCACGCGCGTGAGATTTTGTCCCGTTTCCGGATCGCGAAAGAGCGCGTCCTCGGAGCGCTTGAAGAATTGCGCCGCACGAAAGTAACCGACGCGACGCAGCCGAAGAAACTTCGCTCAATACAAAAATACACCCGAAATCTCACGAAGCTTGCCGCCGAAGACAAAATTGACCCCGTCATCGGGCGTGACAACGAGATCAACCGCATCATCCAGATTTTGTCCCGCCGGACGAAGAACAACCCCATTCTTATCGGCGACACGGGTGTCGGCAAAACGGCGATCGCCGAAGGACTTGCGGTGCGCATGGCGAAAAACGACATTCCCGAATCGCTGAAGGGGAAAGAGCTCGTGGCGCTTGACCTCGGCGCGCTTATTGCGGGTACAAAATACCGCGGCGAGTTTGAAGAGCGCCTGAAAAATATCATGAAAGAAATTGAACGCTCGGAGGGGAAGGTCATTTTGTTCATAGACGAGATCCATACCATTGTCGGCGCCGGATCGGCGGAAGGTTCAATGGACGCCTCAAACATGCTGAAACCGGCGCTTGCCCGCGGCGAATTGCATTCCATCGGCGCAACGACCCTCAAAGAGTATCAAAAATACATTGAAAAAGACCCCGCCCTGACGCGCCGTTTCCAACCGGTGTACGTCAACGAGCCGTCGGTTGAGGACGCGGTCGCCATCCTCCGCGGCATCAAGGAAAAGTACGAACTATTCCACGGCGTGCGCATTACCGACGCGGCTATCGTCGCCGCCGTGTCGCTTTCAAGCCGCTATATCTCCGACCGTTTTTTGCCGGACAAAGCGATCGACCTCATAGACGAAGCGGCGTCATCGCTTCGTCTGTCGCTTGAAAACAAGCCGCCGATGCTTGAAGAAACGCACCGGAACATTTTGCGCCTCCAAATAGAAAAAGAGGCGTTGAAAAATGAAACCGACACGAGCGCCAAACGCAAGGCAAAGGCGCGCATGCGGCAGATTGACCGCGAGATAGCCGAGCTCAAAGAAAAAACGAGCGAACTTGAACTCAAGTGGAAGAACGAGAAAAATCTGCTTTCCGAGATCGGCCGGATCAAGAAAGAACTGGAGGCGCTTCGTCTCGAGGCGGAGTCGGCGGAAACAAACGCGGTGCTCGCGCGCGCTGCGGAGATACGATACGGCAAAATGCCGGCGCTTGAAAAAGAATTGAAAGAAAAAGCGAACCGCTTGAAAAAACTGCAGAAGTCGCGGCGCATTTTGAAGGAGGAGGTGACGGAAGTTGAGATCGCGGAAGTGGTGGCCCGATGGACCGGCGTACCGATCGTGCGCATGCTTGAAGCGGAAGCGCAAAAGCTTGAGAGAATGGAGGAAGAACTCAAAAAGCGCGTCGTGGGACAGGATGCGGCGGTGCGGCTGGTCGCCGATGCGGTCAAGCGGTCGCGCGCCGGGATCGCCGACCCGAACCGCCCGATCGCTTCGTTTATGTTCCTTGGTCCGACCGGTGTCGGCAAGACCGAACTTACCAAAGCGCTCGCCGAATTCATGTTTGACGATGAACGCGCCATGATACGCGTTGATATGTCGGAATTCATGGAAAAACATTCCGTTTCAAAAATGATCGGCTCGCCGCCTGGGTATGTTGGCTATGAAGAAGGCGGCGCATTTACCGAAAAGGTGCGCCATCGGCCGTACTCGGTCATATTGTTTGATGAGATAGAAAAAGCGCACCCCGAGGTGTTCAATATTCTTCTCCAAGTGCTTGACGACGGCCGTCTGACGGACGCGAAAGGCAGGACGGTCAATTTCAAAAACTCCGTCATCATTCTGACCTCAAACGTCGGTTCGGAGTTCATTAACCGCATGGAAAAACTCGGGTTCGGAAACGGCGGCGCGGAAAGCTCTTTTGACAATTTGCGCGACCGCGTGCTTGAAAGTTTGCGTACCCACTTCCGGCCGGAGTTTTTGAACCGGTTGGACGAAATTATCGTCTTCAATCTTCTCTCGCACGAGGCGATACGCGCCATTGTTACGATCCAAATTGAGAACGTGAGAAAGCGTCTCGCCGAAAAGGAAATAGAGCTCCGCATCGCGCCGGATGTCTTTGATTATCTTGCGCGCACCGGTTATGACACGCAGTACGGCGCGCGGCCGCTCAAGCGACTTATCCAGAACAAAATCCTGACGCCCGTTGCGACGCTTATGATCTCGCACGGCGTTCTTGAAGGCGGCGCAGTGTCGGTCTCGCTCAAAAAAGGCGAGATCGCGATAGACGTTGAGAAAAAATCAGCGCGGAGTCGAAAAAAAACGGTGCAGAAAAGAGAGTCCGCGCAGGCCACCGCTTAATCCCCCCTTTTCCTAAAAATTTTTGTAAACCATATATCCGGAGAGAGGCATCGGGTAAAAACGGGCATAAAATACAGCACGGCGTCTTACATGTTCGTTATTTTGACAAAAAACTTTTTCTTTGGATAATGGAGGAAATAAAACGGCACAAGGTCCAATTATGCATGGGTACCCAAGTGGTCAACGGGGGCGCGCTGTAGACGCGCTGGCTTCACGCCTTCGGGGGTTCGAATCCCTCCCCATGCATCAACACGAACAGAGCCGGACGCGGAGCGTCCGGCGACTTTCGTGTTTGCGTCGGGAGGGATTCGAAAGACGGAGGCGGGGGTACCCCGCAGAAT
>JACOWN010000010.1 GCA_016176785.1 Parcubacteria group bacterium
GGAGCGTCCGGCGACTTTCGTGTTTGCGTCGGGAGGGATTCGAAAGACGGAGGCGGGGGTACCCCGCAGAATGCGGGGTCGCCGAGTCGGGGTCGCGAGCACCGACGAAGTCGGGGACTCGTGACCGAATCCCTCCCCATGCACCACGTAGGAAAAGTCAAAGAGTTTTGGTTCGCCTCGCTTCGCTCGGCGACTAATTTGTATTGGATTTTCGGGGCAAAAACGAATTTGCGATTTTCTAAAACATGGTTCGAGCCGATTGTTTTCAGAAATGTTGGCAATTCCGAAAGATTATTCTCCTCAATCAATTTCGCGGCTTGATTTAAGGATTTTACGAACTCACGAGCCGGTTCGAGCCAAGACAATCCTTTTGTCTCAAAGTCGGTGATTTTCTCGGCTAAAGATAATTTTTGAGACAACAAATTCTGTTTTTTGGTGGCATATTCTTCTGTGGACAAAGCGTCGGCAAGGTAGATGTCTAATAACTTTTGAAGTTTTGCCTCAACTTGCGATAATTGCTCTTTCAAAACGCTAACCTCGCCTTGTGCACTCTCTTGCGCTTTATCCTGTTCGCTGTCCAACGCCGCCAAAACTTTTTCGGTGTCTTGGCTCGACAAAGAAACTTTTTGAAGATAGGAAGTGATTTGTGCGGTTAATGCTTCCTCGCGGAGATAATGCTTTTCTTGGCAAAGACCTTTTTTCTTCGTGCAACGATAATAGTTGTGGCCTTTCTGTCGTTCGCCAGTAATTGAGCAACCACAAGAAGCGCATTTCATTAAGCCAAGAAAAGCAAAGTGGTGTTTTCTCACTTCTTGTACTTTCCCACGCTTCAACATCACTTCCTGACATTTATCAAAAAGTTTCTTTGAGATTAACGGCTCGTGTTTTCCCTCAAAAATTTCCCCCTTCCATTTCATCAATCCGAGATAGAAAATATTTTGTAGATTTTTCTGAATGTTGGCGATAACGAGTGGTTTCCCGAGATTACCGACCAAATCATTTTCCTTACACCAATTTGCGAGAGAGTGAAGCGTAAATGCTCCGGTGGCGTACATTTCAAACAACCTTTTAACTTTGGGTGCTTTCTCACTATCAACATCTATTCCACGAGTTTTAGCGTTGTTTAGGTAGCCCACCGGAGCCCAGCCGGGCCATGTACCGTTTCGTATCTTTTGCCGCAAACCTCGCTTCACATTCTCTCGCAAATTATCTACAAAATATTTTGATTGACCGAAAGCAATATTAAGCATGAATAACCCTTGTGGCGTCGGTTCAAACCAGAAGGTGGGAAATTTGAGGGAACGAATCAAGCCACGATCCACAAAATGAATAATCTTTCCGCCATCCACTGAATTGCGAGCTAATCTGTCCGGGTGCCATGAAATTATTCCGTCTGCTTTTCCAGATTCTAGAATTGCCAACATTTCTGCGAATTTAATTCGGCCGGGCTCTTTTGCGGTTTTCGCCTCTTGGAAAGAGGCGAAAATTTCAAGTTTTTCTTTGGCGGCATACTCTTGCAGCTCTACAAGTTGCGCTTCAATACTTAAAATCTGTCGATCATCTTCCTCCGTAGATTTTCTTGCATAAAGTATATATTTCATATTTTTGTTGAGTTAAGGATTAAAAAATTTTCTTCCCCCAAAATGCGAAACTGCCAATTCGTTTTTACCCCCAAAATTGAATACGAATTAGTCGCCGAGCGAAGCGAGGCGAACCAAAACTCTTTGACTTTTCCTACGTGGTGCAGTATTCTTGAATTAGTCCGAACGCATTTCGGCAGGGAAATCCCCCCGCGAAAATTCGGAAAGGCGGCGGAGCCGCACCGCTCAAAACTGCAAAAGAACCCGGAGAAAAACATCGGCTCGAACCATATTTTAATTTTGGGGGAAGAAAATTTTTTAATCCAATAATCCATAAGGGCTAGACCGTAAAAACAGCAGAGATGCTGATTTTTTGTTTGATATTGACTTATGGCCCATAATATGCTAATATTAGCAGAATCGGAATTCTGGCAAAGTGCCACGAAATCCGGTACACCCTGCCACGAGGGAATCGTGGTAATCAAGTACCTTGAGGAGGACTTAACATGGAACGCGTAAAGGTTTTTTACGCCCGCAACGGCGCAGGCCAGCTCGAGAAGAACATCAACGAGTGGCTCGATTCGATGGGCGACAAGATCGAGATCACGCGAACGATGCAGGATGCTTCCGGGCGCATGGACCATCACGTCACCATCACGATTTTCTACAAGACGAAGTAGTCGTGACCTGTCGGACATCGCCCTCAATCCGAGCCCCTCGCAGAACGCAATTCTGCTTGGGGCTCTAACTTTTTCTAAAATTGAAATTTTCATAAAAATGTTTTATTATTTATGTATTCGCCTTGCAAATTCTTGAATTGAATGCCGCCAAAGAAAAACTTGAAATTGTCAGCGGTGCGGCTCCGCCGCCTTTCCGAATTTTCGCGGGGGGATTTCCCTGCCGAAATGCGTTCGGACTAATTCAAGAATACTGCATCAACACGAACAGAGCCGGACGCGGAGCGTCCGGCGACTTTCGTGTTTGCGTCGGGAGGGATTCGAAAGACGGAGGCGGGGGTACCCCGCAGAATATAAGGCGCAGAGTTTCTGTCGCAAAAGGTGTCGTATATGGTGCCGATCCGTGACCATGAACGGCTCATTGTTGCGCTGGATACGTCCGACATCAACGAAGTGAAGCGCCTTGTCCTCATGTTGAAATCCCATGTCGGGATGTTTAAGGTCGGTCTTGAGCTGATGATGGCGCGCGGCGGTCCGCAGGCGGCCGAATACCTCCGCTCGCTCGACGTTCGCGTTTTTTATGACGGCAAATTCTGCGACGTGCCGCACGCCGTGGAACCTGCCGTGCGGACAGTTGCCGGTATCGGTGTTGATTTTTTCACCGTGCATGTCGCCGCCGGCAGGGCATCGCTTGAAGCCGCGGCGCGCGCAAAAGGAAAGAGCAGAATGCTCGGCGTCGCCTCGCTCACGTCTATTGACTATCGTGAGAGCATGGAATCCATGCGCGATTCTCCCGCGGGTGTTATCGCGCGCGCCGCGCAACTTCTCTCTGATGTCGGCGCAGACGGCATCGTATGTTCGCCGCTTGAACTTTCACAGCTCACGCCGTTCCCGAAATTGTGCCGCGTCGCGACCGGCGTACGGCCGTCGTGGCACTGGTTGGCGGACGACGACCAGAAGCGGTTCACAACCCCGTTTCAGGCGGTTGTCGGAGGCGCCGACTATCTCGTCGTTGGCAGGCCGCTTACGAATCCTCCGCGAAGCGTTGCCTCGCCGGTCCGAGCCGCTGAACTTATTGCCGAGGAAATTGGCCACGCGCGGGAGCATCGCCCGTGAACATATGGCGCCGCGAACCGAACCATGCCGACGGAGACCGCCTTGAATATCGGGACTCCGATGATGTAATGCTTGTCAGCGCACGGCTCTCGTATGTGTACTGCGCCGCTTGCGAGCGGCACATCGTCATCGTGACCGACGTCGCATACCGTTCCGACTCGCAGGAACATCATCGGCGGCAGTGGCTTCAAGCCCTTGCCTTGAAAGTCAGAGAAAAGGCGGATGAACGGAATGCGCTCGCGGTGTTTCTTTTTGACCCCGAGACGCGCGCCCTCGTCCCGTTTTCTTTTATCTTCGTGCCTCGCTGAACGGCGAGGTTTTTTGTTTCAAAAACCCCGCCGAGCGGGGTTGTATAGTGTCAACGAAGGTCGAGGCGGAAAATAGACGAAGTTCCATCCGCGCGTATTCGCGTCCCGACCTTTTTGAAACCGAGTCGAAGGTACAGCCGATGCGCGGCCCCCCGCCTGTCATTGCTTGAGAGCTCAAGATATGCGAGAGAAAGCGACCTCGCCTCGGCGATGAGGCACTCGCATATTTTTTTGCCAATTCCTTGTTCTTGGTGCGCTTCTATAACGGCGACATCTTCCACGAGACCGTGAGTGCCGTGCGTCATCAAGCGCCGCGGGTGGAGCGACCCCATCCCGACGATTTTCCGCGCTTCCTCCACGACCGCGACAACAAAAATAATTCTTTGTTCCCAGAGGAACGATTTGAAATCGTTGTCCGTCCACTCGTCCTTAACCGTCGATGAAAGAGTTTTTCGCAAGACGTTCAAATCCGCAATGTCGTGTGCGCTCGGCATCACGGATCTCGGCCAAGAGAAAATTCTGATCACCTAACGCTCCGTGTTTGAATATGCTGCTACACCATAACAGAAAATAGGCGGATAAGGTTGCTCGCGAGCGCGGAATATGGTATGCTTTTCTCTCATATAATTCATACATCGTAGATCATACGTCACACACCCATGGCTCAAGAACGACTCATCAAACTCGCCTGTGAGAAATGCAAGCGGGTCAACTATTGGTCCGGCAAGAACAAAAAACTGGTCCAGCGCAAAATAGAACTCAAAAAATATTGCAAGTGGTGCAAAAAACACGTGCCGCACAAAGAGGCGAAGAAATAACGCCGCACAAAAAACACCCCAGCGGTCTTGGGATCGCTTGGGTGTTTTTTTAAGACAGGGGCGGCGGGACTCGGTCACGAATAATTTTGCAAAGCAAAATTTTCTCGACCCCGGCTCGACTGCCTCGCACGCTCGGCATGTCTCCGCCTTTCTCGTCCCGACGCAAGCAAAGCAGTTTGCTTGCTCCGCCCCCTTCGCTCACTTTGTTCGCTGCAGGGGCGGCGGGACTCGAACCCGCAACCACCGGTTTTGGAGACCGGTGCGCTACCAATTGCGCCACGCCCCTAATAATCTGAGTTTATTATACCACACTTCAGCCGCTTCTCAATATGTCATAAAGGTTCCTCGCTGGCCGTAATAAACCTTTCCACGGTATTCGTAATTTTTTTATACTCATGCGGCGTTGCCCCTCCGACCTTGCTCATGGTAAACCATGCAATATCAGTGTCGCGCTTAAACCAGCGCATCTGGCGTTTCGCATATCGCCAGATGGCGCGCGCAAGGCCCTCTTCAAACTGCTTGCGGGTGAGCTTTCCGGTGAGATAGTCGGCGAGATAGCGGTACTCAAGCCCGAGTTCCCGCATGCGTTTCCACGGCAGCTTTTTCTCGTGGAGGCGCCGCGCTTCCGCAACCATCCCCTGTCTAATTCGCGCGAATAAGCGAATAGTTATTTTTTCTTTGAGCGCTTTGTCGGGGAGCAAAAGGCCGATTTTAAGCGCGAGATACGGCGACCTTTTTTTACCGAAAGAGGGGACTCTGCCGAGTGTCCGCGCGATTTCTATTGCGCGGATGATGCGGCGGCGATTGCGCCGGTCAATTTCTTTTGCGCGCCGCGGGTCAAGCCGCGCGAGCATTGTGAGCAACTCCCCTGTTGTTTTTTTCTCAAGGCGAAGACGAAGCTCCTTTCGCGGCGGAACATTCGGCAGGGGAATGGAGCCGAGAAGCGCGTCAATATAAAATCCCGTGCCTCCCGCGACGATCGGCAGTTTCTTTCGTGCAAGAATGTCCCGTATCGCTTCACCCGCTCTCTTCCGAAACTCTTCCGCGGTGAATGTACGCCTCGGACTCGCTACATCCAAAAGGTGATGCGGCACCCCCCGCATTTCGCGCTTCGTTATTTTCCCCGTGCCGATGTTAAGCCCGCGATACACCTGCCGCGAATCGGCTGAAATGACCTCGCCGTTATACCTTTGCGCCAGACGGACGGCGAGACCGCTTTTTCCCGCCGAAGTCGGCCCTACGATAACCAGTATTCTGGGTCTCGTTCTCATTATTGCGTATTGTAGAGGAAAATCCGTGCGCATGACAATAAAACCCCCGCACCCGCCTGCCAGCAGGCGGGTGCGGGGGTGCGTCATTGCAGCAAGGGTCTGATTGCATCCGCATATTTCATAACGGCATTAACATACCACACGGCGTGATTGTAATTCCACAAAGAAAGCCGTCGGTCTGAGCCCCACTTATTTTTGACGAGAAAATGAGCGATGCTTGGAATGGCGTCACGCGGGTCAAACAAGTCAACGATTCCGTCGCCATTGCCGTCTTTCCCGTATGCGACATGCGACGTGGGGAGGAATTGCGCAATGCCGAACGCTCCCATGGCCGACCCGCGGATGGCGTAAAGCGTATCTGCATCCCAGTTGTATTTTTGCGCGAGCTTCAAGAGAGCGGCAAGCTCGTTCCGCGCAAATGCGGGCTTGCCGGTGCGGACGGCGTAGAGATGCATCAACTGCGGCAGGATGAAGTTTTCCCCGACGCATTTTTCAAAATAACTTTCAATGCGAAGTATGCCGAGGATATATTCGGGGGGAACTCCGTAGCGGAGGAACGCCGTTCCGAACGCTTCCTCGTGTGTGCGGTAGTATACGGCACCAAGCTCAAGCGACTTTTTGCCGAGCAGCAGATATTCGGGGTGTTCAAGAAGCCATTCGTCCTCTTCCCCTTTCGGTCCCTGAACGGTTTCGCATTCAGGCGTCCGCTCCGCCCTCCGGACTCCGAGCCGCTCATGCGAAAAAATCCGTTGGATATACCCGGGCGATGCCGCCGTTATGCGGATCAATTCGTCTCTCAACCGTTCTTGTCTGCTGTCATTTTCCCGCGCGTGAACAATGACGCTCATCAAAAATACGGAGAAAACGCATAGAACAAAAGCGCTCATACGCGCCCGCGGAGACGGCATGTCGCGTCCTCACATCAAAAACGCTTCTCCTTTTATCATAACAAAAAGAGAAAAGCGCATAATTGATTCGGAAGTGTTTTTGTGGTGCTCCATTCTTAAAATAGTTCGAACGCATTTCGCCGCCTGCTTGCCCGTCCGTAGCCGAGAGGCGAAGGGGAGCGGCGGCGAGGCATTGACTTTTCCTACGTGGTGCCCTTAAAGGATTTGAATTGGAACCAAGTGTTCGAGAATATCCGACAATGGAACGAGATTTTACGAGAAATCTTGCCTCAATACGGCTTTAGCGGTGTTTCAACAAGTGCTCCCGCTTAATCTTTTGGAACCAACCTAATTATAAAAATAGCTTATCACTCCGAGATAGATATTACCAGAGAGTATTAGAACTTACAGAGAGTTAAATATAAAACGCGAAGCCGTTTGAAAATAAAGAGCGGTAGCAACCACTTGGATTGCTACCGCTTGGACGCTAGTCCTTCTTGAGCGCGGTTGCGGCGCTTGTCGCCTCCTTCGCAACACTCACGCTTTTCTTGACGATGTCGAGAAGCGAGTAGTCACGCACGGTATATGCCGTAAACCATTCACGGCGAACCTCTCTGAACCCAGCCTGCTTGAGTCGCTTCTCGATGCCGCGCAGATGAGCTGCTCCCCAAATCGTCACGATATTGCCATCGTCCAGATGCTCGCTGATGCCCCGAAAGGCGATTTCGTTGCGAGCGTCCAGAATCAATCGTTTCGCCATTCTCTTATCTCTTGAGAAAAAGGCAATGCCGGCAACGATGACAGCAACCGGGACGAATCGGCTAAAGAGTTTGTTAACGAACCATCTTGTAGTCGCTTGTCCTGATTCGCTTGAGAAAAGCCCGTCAATGTACTCCTCCTTCTTCACAAGACAGATGTCTTGCTGAGCGAACGACCGAATCAGATCATACAACTTCATATCGGTATTCACCCAAGAAGAAGCGTAGGTCAGCCCCTCTTTCTGAAACTGAAGTGGCATGACCTCGGCGAGCTTTCGCATTAGGCTGAAGATAAAATCGAATTGTCTTGCGACACTTCGCTCCTTTTCGGTCAGGGCCTGCTCCTCTTGCGGAGACAGCTTGCCCGTTCCCTCAAAGAGAATCTTGTAGCCTTTCAGCGAATCGATAAGCCGTTGAAGGGCGGTGTAGTATGCCGGTTCACCAATATGAATCGCCGCCACGAAAGCAACGATTCTCTTGGTGATAGGATGTTCGTAAAACACCACGGGAGTTTGGAGTTTCCCGTTAGTGCTACGAATACCCTTTACACCGAGAAGGTTTACCATCTTCGCAAACAAGAGCCAAAAAGGCCAGATGGCCAACAGAATCAGGAGGATTACCCCCACCTGAATCAGGAGGATTACCCCCACGACAAACAGCACAAACAGGGACTTCAACAGACCCATTTTCTTCTCTTTCATCCATGCTCTCCTTTCTTTTTCGGTTGTTTAGGAACCAAATTCCACTGTCTAGATTACAGCAAATATAACAGCAAAAGTCAAGCCATTGTGGTTTTCTAAAACCTGCCAAAATAAACCTTTGTGGATAAAGCCCTCTTGTGCCCCACGCTCAACGCGCTATACTTAAACCATCGACCATTAACCTTTCCTGACTCTCTCGAGGTCGAGGGTCAAGAAATCTGCACGATAGTTTTTTGATTTTTCGTGCGCATTTCTTGGCCTTTTTGTTTATTCTGAGTTTATCGAAGGATTTTGAGAAATTGGCCATACGAGGTTCAAACACCAAATAACACCTATTGCCACTAAAATGGCAGAAATTAACGCCAAACAGTACAAAGCCATAGAGTTGAAGTACGAGGGCGAAGGTTACCAAACCATCGCCAAAACCATCCGTGTGCCTTTAGATACCATTAAAGGCTGGTTTGAGTCTGGCGGGATTCTTGCCGAATCCTACGAGAATTACACCACAAACATGAATGAGTTGAGAGAAAAAGCGGCGGCAGGGGTCTTGATGCGCAATGTCGCTACAGCTTCAAACATGATGGTCGCTTTGATGGGAAGCGAAAAAGACGAGATAAAATTCAGAGCCGCAAAAGAAATCTTGGATCGGGTTATTGGCGAGCCGCAACCGCCAGTTGAGCAAAGCAACAAGCCAGACGGCTCGTACGAACGGCATCTCAAAGAAGCGCGAGAATACATAAAGGAAAAGAACGAAGAATTAACCGCTCTCTTTACGAGGTTGGGAGAGCAAATGAAAATGACCGGCCATGCTGACGATAAACGCGTGCAGGAAACTATTGGGGAAATCCGGGGAAAAGTTATCAGCCCGTGGGTGTGAAGAAAAACGAGACCAATATTACGCCATAGCCTATCTGCTCTTCGATATCTGGAACGAGCAACGAAAAGAGTTCGTGGTTATTCGCATTGAACTAAATCCTGCTTATCGCCAGATATCCACTCAAGCCAGCTAATCATCAGCTTGGCTTGTTTTGGTTTCCCGATATCATGTGTGTTGACCACCCTTGACCCCTAATTTGCCCCTATGGCGAACCTTCCGACCAAAGACAACAAAATACTCAAAGCGATAATCTATGCCCGCGTTTCCACCGAGGAACAAGCAAAACACGGATACAGCTTGGAGTCGCAAGTGGAAATCTGCAAGAAATGGATACAAGACCATAATTTTGAACTTGTGGCAGAACCTTTCGTTGACGCCGGCGAATCGGCAAAGACGATGAACCGAAAAGCTCTCGCCAAACTCCTCGAATACTCCCGAACACACAAAGGAAAAGTGGATGTCGTGCTTATTTACAAGATAGATCGCATTGCAAGAAATCTTGCCGACCATATCGCAATCCGTACTCTTCTCTCGCAACAAGGAGTGTCGCTTTATTCCGTTACTGAACCTATTGGCGGAGATAATTCCACGAGCAAACTTCTTGAAAATGTAATGGCCTCATTTGCACAATTCGACAACGATGTAAAAAGCGAACGAACCAGGGATGGAATCAAGAAACGAGTTGCCAAAGGAGAAATCTCATGGGTGGCGCCACGAGGATATTTGAATATCAAAAAGAAAGATGAAAGCAAAACTATTATTCCTGATCCTGAAACCGCGCCGCTTATCAAACGGCTCTTTGAAGAATACGCCAAAGGAATCTACAAAGTGAGTGAATTAACCAGAATGGCCAACACTTGGGGCCTAAAGTCAGTCAAAGGAAAACCCGTCAGACAACAAGCAATTCACAAAATCCTACGCAATAAGCTCTATATCGGCATCATTGATCACAAAGGCAACGAAATACAAGGAAACTTTGAAGCTATTATCGGCATCGAGCTTTTTCAGCGAGTGCAGTTTTACTTAGGTACGAATACCAACAATACGAACCATCCCAAGCGAATGTTAAACCCTGATTTTCCATTGCGAGTTTCTGCCAGATGCAAAAGATGCAATGGCGGCAAGTTTACAGGAAGCTGGTCTCGAGGGAATGGCGGAAAGTATGCGTATTACCACTGTACCAAGTGCAATTCGCCAAATGTGCCAAAACTTACTTTTGAGACTCAATTTATGGAGTTTCTGCAGAGATTATCGCCCAACAAAGACGATGAGCGGTTATTTAAAGCCATCGTAATAGACGCTTGGAAACAAAAGCTAAGCGAACTAAATCAAGATGCCGCTTTAGTGGAAAAACAAATCAAACAGGCAGAAGAGGAAAAACAGAAAACCATTGATCTGGCCAAACGAAGCGTGCTTGATGACGATACTGCTAAAGAAGAACTTGCCAGAATCAAAGAAAAAATCGCCCTCTTGCGATTAAACAGAAATGAGTTGCAGATTGACGAGTTTGATTTGGAGCTTGGCTTAAACTTCTGCCTTTTCTTTATGCAGAATGTTCACCGGCTGTGGTACGAAGCAAACTTAACCCAGAAAATTAAGTTCCAAGAGATGGTTTTTCCGAAAGGAGTGACTTATGATTACCAAACTTTTGGAACCACGGAAATTGCAAGTATTTACGAGCTAAATCAAGCAATTTCAGAGAAAAAATCAACGATGGTGCCGGAGGAGAGACTCGAACTCTCATGGTGTTGCCACCACTGGATTTTGAGTCCAGCGCGTCTACCATTCCGCCACTCCGGCGCGTATACACCGTTTCAATCGTATCTCAATTTGCTTGCTAAATCAATTTTATTTACAATGTAAGCATGCCCGCTTGCCGAGATGCGCAAACGCGCTCCGCGTATCATGGAAACATCCCCCCAACAGCCGTATAGCAATTCTATTTTTTGGATTGAACTTGGTAAAATCAAGCCGAATCCGTACCAGCCGCGGCGCGAGTTTGACGAAGTAAAACTCCGCGATCTCGCCGATTCGATCCGTCAATACGGCATCCTGCAACCGCTTGTTGTGACGCGAAAGGAAGTTGAAACGTCTGACGGCGGGTTGCGTTCGGAATATGAGCTCATTGCGGGAGAGCGGCGGTTGCGGGCGGCAAAGCTCGCCGGCATCATTCAGGCGCCGGTCATTATCCGCGAGGGTTCGTCCGACGAAGAAAGCGAGCGCATCAAGCTTGAGATTGCGATCATTGAGAACATTCAACGGGAGGACTTGAATCCCGTTGACCGCGCGCGCGCCTTCAAACGGCTCGCCGAGGACTTCGGCCATTCGCACATCCACATCGCCCGCCGCGTCGGCAAGAGCCGCGAGTATGTCTCAAACAGCATCCGCATGCTGGCGTTGCCCGAGGAAATCATTCAGTCTATCAGCGAGGGCAAAATAACCGAGGGTCATACCCGCCCGCTTCTGATGCTCGTCGGCCGCCAGGACGAACAGATGACTCTTTTCAAAGACATCATATACAAGAAATTGACGGTTCGCGAAGCGGAAGAGATTTCGCGGCACATTGCGTTTGAACGGGCGCGCAAGCGGACGCTTGATATGAATCCGGAGATTTTGGAGATAGAACGGCAATTCGCTTCAAGTTTGGGTACGCGCGTGCACATCCAGTGCCGCGATGCCGAAAGCGGCGGACGCGTCATGATTGATTTCACGACAACCGGCGACCTTCGCGCCATGCTGGAGCGTTTAATGAACGCGCAGGACGCGCTTACCGCCGCCTCCGCAACGGACGAAGCGGTGTCCGCCGTTCCCTCTCCCGAAGACGCCGGAACATTGGAAGCAACCGAAGAGAACGCCGCAGAGCTGCCTGCGGAAGAACCCGTTATCGCTGCGGCGCCGGCAGAAGTCGCAGAGGCCAAGGAGGCCGACGATCTGTATTCCGTCCGCAATTTTACTATCTAAGCGGCTCGCATTACCCGCCGCGTTTGTTTCCTGCGCGCTTTACGCGCGTTTTTTGTTGCGTTGCAGTGCCGCCTTGATGTGTTTTCTCGCCAAAGAAGTCGTGACGTGCTCAAGCCACTTGGGCGATACGATGCATTGTTTCTTGGTTACGATCTCCACGATGTCGCCGCTTTTGAGTTTCGTTTCAAGCGATGTCAATTTGCCGTTGATCTTTGCGCCCGCAAAACAGTTGCCGACGTCGGAGTGCACGGCATAGGCAAAGTCGATCGGCGTTGCCCCGTCGGGAAGGTCAATGATGTCGCCGTGCGGCGTGAAGATGAATACGCGGTCTTTGAAAAAGTCCGTCTTCAGGTTTTCCAGGAACTCCGCTGATTCTCTGAAGTTTTTTTGCCACTCGGAAAGCTCCGCGATCCACGCGTATTTTTTGCCGAGTTTTTTGCCGTGCCGCCAGCCGGCGCCTTCTTTGTAGGCAAGGTGCGCGGCGATGCCGAACTCAGCTTCGCGATGCATTTCGGCGGTGCGGATCTGTATTTCCGCGATGCCGCCGTCGCCGGTAAAAATGGTCGTATGCAAACTCTGATAGCCGTTCGGTTTGGGCGAGGCGATATAATCTTTGATGCGCCCGGGGAGCGGTCGCCACACGCTGTGAATGACGCCGAGCGTCTGGTAGCAATCGGCAACGGTCGGAAGCACGATGCGAAGCGCGGCGATGTCGTAGATTTTTTCTATGTCCATGTCGTACCGCTTGAGTTTTTGGTACAAACTGTAGAGATGTTTCTCGCGATAATCCGTTGCGAGCGGGCGAATGCCGGCCGTTGCCAATTCTTTTTGCAACGACCGGTGCACTTTTTCGAGATACTTTTGATTCTCTTTCCCTTTTTGTTTGCGCAAGCCAACCGTTGCCGCATACTCCGCGGGGTAGACGTAGGGGAACGAGAGGTCTTCTAGATCGCCTTTTAATTGGCCGATGCCGAGCCGGTTTGCGATGGGGGCGTATATTTCAAGCGTCTCAAGCGCAATGCGGCGGCGTTTGTCTTCGCGCACATGCTCAAGCGTCTCAAGGTTGTGAAGGCGGTCGGCGAGTTTAATGATGAGAACCCGCGCGTCTTTGGCGACCGCGAGCAAGAACTTTCTGACGCTCTCCGCGTGCCGTTGTAATCCGCGATACTTATATGTGCCGAGCTTCGTAACACCCTGCACGAGAAACGCGACCTCTTTACCGAACTCGTTTTCAAGCGTCGCCGCGCGGATCTCTTCGTCTTCAAGGACGTCATGCAGAAGGCCGGCGGCGATGGTTCTGGCATCCATGCCGAGCTCCGCAAGGTAAAGCGCGGTTGAAAACGTATGCACAAAATAGGGCTCGCCGGAGAATCGTTGGCGCTTCGCATGCGCGTGTTCGCTGAACGCGTATGCGCGCGAAACGAGCGCGCGGTCGTCGGATTCTCTTGACTTCATTCGCTCAAGCAAAAGAGCCCTGTCCGGAATGGGGCGCTTCGTTCTCGGCGAGAGGAGAGTGGGGTTGGCCGGTGACATGGCATACATTATGATACTTTTTCTGGTGAGTGTAAAGACAAAAGGAGAATCATGTAACGGCCGTCATCGACGCACGCCGATTTTTAATGCAAACGACTGTTGATAACCTGTGGAAAACCTCAAAAAGGACCGTCCTTTTTTTTGTTGGGGTTATGGTTTGGGCAGGATTTGTTTGAGCAGCGTTCCGGAATCGTTTTTGTACCCTCCATCATGAGAGAGCCGCATTGGGGGCAGGTGCGCCCGGTTGGTTTTGCCTTGATCGAGAACTTGCATTTGGGGTATTCCGAACAACTGTAAAAAGAGCCGAAACGCCCTCTGCGCTCCACTATCTCCCCTTTGCCGCATTCCGGGCATTTTACCCCCGTCCCGCCGTGAGCCGGTTGTTTTGGATCCGCCGACGAGGAAGGGCCGGCGTCTTTTTTTATGTATTTGCATTTCGGATATGCGCTACAGCCGGTAAACTCGCCGTATTTCCCGTGCCGTCGTACGAGCGGCGCGCCGCATTCGGGGCATTTCTCGCCGGTCTCCTGCGGTTCTTCTTTTTTGAGCGTGTCGCCCTCAATGGTCCGCGCGCCGCGGCATTCGGGGAACCGCGAACAGCTGTAAAACTTGCCCGCGCGCCCCAGCTTCAAAACCATGGCGGCGCCGCACTCGGGGCAACGCATGTCATCGGGAGCTTTCCCGAGGTCCGTTATCTTTCCCGTGTCCTGTTTCGCGGCGACGTCTTTCGTGAACGGCGTGTAAAAATCCGAAAGCGTTTCTGCATACCCGCGTTTTCCGTCCGCGATCTCGTCAAGTTTATTTTCCATCTCGGCGGTGAACGAGTCGCTCACATAGTGGCCGAAGTTTTTTTCAAGGAAATCATTGACGACGTCTCCGAGGTCGGTCGGATGAAGCGTCCGCTCAACGCGTTCAACGTAATTTCTGTCCGCGAGCGTCTGCATGATGGCGGCATAGGTGGACGGTCTGCCAATCCCCCTCTTCTCAAGCTCTTTAATAAGCCCCGCTTCCGTGTACCGCTTAGGCGGTTCGGTTTGTTTTTCAAGAGGCCATATCTTCAGAAGTTCAAGGCGGTCTCCCTCACGGACCGCCGGCACCTCGGTGTCTTCTCCGCGCGCGGCGGGGTCGGCGGCGAGCCAGCCGTCAAAGGCGACGCGCGCTCCGGTCGCATAAAAATCGGGGATCGGTTCGCCGCTCGTTTCAACGCGCGCGACGATCTTTGTGCGGGCAACGCGCGCGTCCGCCATCTGTGACGCGATGGCGCGCCGCCGGATCAGTTCATAGATCTTTTTTTGGTCCGGCGTCGCGCCCGCCGCCTCCTCCGTGACGGCAGTCGGCCGGATCGCCTCATGCGCTTCTTGCGCGACCTTGCTTCGTGTTTTGAATTGGCGAGGCGATACGTATGCTTCACCGTGCCGTTCACGCACAAAAGAAACGATTTCTTGCCGCGCGATCTCGCTCATTACCGTGCTGTCGGTGCGCATGTACGTGATGCGTCCCGCTTCGTAGAGCGCCTGCGCGGCGCGCATTGTCCGTGACGGCGTGAAGCCGAGCCGCGTGCTCGCCGCTTGCTGGAGCGTTGAAGTGGTGAAGGGAGGGCGCGCCGCGCGTTTCTGCTCGGTTTCTTCCACGGCGGCGACGCTCCACGCCGCTTTTGACCCCGCGGCGACAATGCGTTCGGTCTCTTTTTTGTCTCGCGGCTCCACACTCGCCGTGAGCGTGAGCAATTCGCCGCGCACGGTTTTTGTCTCGGCGGTAATTATCCAGTAGGTATGCGGCACAAACGCGCGGATATCCCGTTCACGTTCCATGAGGATGCGAAGCGCGGGGGACTGCACGCGTCCCGCCGAGAGGCCGTAGCGGATTTTTTTCCAGATAAGACCCGATAAGTCGTATCCGAAAAGCCGGTCCAAAACGCGCCGCGCCTCCTGTGCCGTTTTCAAATCCATGTCGATCGCGCGCGGATGCTGCATCGCCTCCACGACCGCCGGTTTCGTGATCTCGTGAAAAACGATCCGCTTCAGTTTAGAGTGTGGGGTTTTGGATGCGGAGTTTCCGAGGTCGCAGACCTCGGCGATATGCCACGCGATGGCTTCTCCCTCGCGGTCGGGGTCGGTTGCGAGCACCACCTCATCCGCTTTTTTGCAGAAAGATTTGAGCTCGCGGGCGACTTTTTCTTTTCCGGGCACTATTTCATAGTGCGGCGCAAATCCGCGCGCGACATCAATCGCGTTTTTGTTTGATTTCGGGAGATCGCGAATATGCCCCACGGACGATTTGACCGTGTATTCGTTATCCAGATATTTTGCTATCGTCTTTGCTTTTGCCGGTGATTCAACGATAAGTAGTTTCATGGTTCGCGCGATTCTTTTATATGGTGATAGACCGTACTATATGCGGGTGTTTTTTGCAAATGTGCGGCTAGAAGCGGGCGCGCACCTCTCCCATCGTTTCTTTGATGAGCCCCTTTATTTCAAGCGCGGATAAGAGCGTATTTGTTTCGGCTGCCGAAAGTCCGCTCCGGCGGATGAGGTCGTCTTTTGACGACGGTTCCCGAAGCAATTCCATGATCTCCCGTTCTGCATCAGAGCAATCGTCAAGGCGCGCCGCTTCGCGTCGCTCCGTGGAGGTCGTTTCAATGAGACCCCAGGCAAGCAATATGTCTTCACCCGAGGTGACCGGCGCGGCGCCCTCCTTAAGCAGCCGGAGCGCACCGGCTGCGTTCGGCGAAAAAATGGACGACGGTACGGCAAAAACGTCGCGGTTGTAATCCATCGCGAGCCGAGCGGTGATCAAAGTACCCGATTTCTCCGCGGCTTCTATAATGAGAACGCCGCGAGAAATGCCCGCCATCAGGCGGTTGCGCTGAGGAAATGAATATATGGTCGCCTTGAAGTCGGGCTCAAACTCGGAGAGAAGCGCGCCGCCGTTTTGAACGATTTTCTCGGCAAGCGCGCGGTTCGTCGCGGGATAGAGCGCCGACGGGTCAAGCCCCGACCCGGGAATTGCAACGGTCGGCAAACCGGCGTCAAGCGCCGCGCGGTGCGCAATGGAGTCCATGCCGATTGCGAGACCAGAGACGATCGCCAGGGGATAACCGCGCAGATCTTGAATGATCTTTTCACACACTTCTTTCCCGTAATTGGTGTATTTGCGCGAACCGACCACGGCAAGATAAAGCGTTCCCTCGGGGGGGAGCGCGCCGCGGATGTAGAGCTTCGCGGGCGGCTCTGGGATTTCGCGGAGTTGCGGCGGAAAGCCCTGTGGGGCGAGTGTCGCGAGTATCATACCGATTTTTGGTTCCCTGTGTTTACGCGATTTCGTCCGGCACTGCGCCGGACTTTTTTCTGTCGCGCCTATTACGCTATACTATACACTATATCTTATCGTATACTATTAGCATGCTTGATATAAAGTTTATCCGCGATAATCCCGAGCTCATTAAAGAAGCGGCGCGCAAAAAACACATTTCTTTTGACGTGAAGAAACTTTTGAAGGTTGACGAGGAGCGCGTGGCGGTCATTAAAGCGGTTGACGGCATGCGGGCGGAACAAAATGCGGCGAACGAAAAGATTGCCCGCGCCGGAAGCGATAGCGAGCGCCGTGCGCTCATTGAAGAAATGCGCGCCGCCAACGAGCGCCGCACCGCGGAGGAGGCGAAACTTGAGAAAGTCATGCTTGAGTGGCGGCTTCTCATGCTCCAGGTGCCGAATGTTCCCGACATGTCGGTGCCGGAAGGGGAGGATGACTCCGCCAACGAAGAAGTGAGAGCGTGGGGGGAGAAGCCAGCGTTTGATTTTGAGCCGAAAAGCCACGGCGATCTTATGACTGCGCTTAACATGGTTGATTTTGAACGCGGCGCAAAAGTCGCCGGTTTCCGCGGCTACTTTCTGAAGAACGACGGCGTACAGCTCACCTTTGCGCTCTGGCGTTTTGCCGTTGACCATTTTTTGGCGAAAGAGGGGTTTGTCCCCCTGATCGCCCCGTCGCGCGTGCGCCGCGAGCCGTTCCTCGGCACCGGTTACTTGCCGCAGGGTGAGGAAGATTTGTACAAGACGCAGGACGGCGATTATCTTGCCGGCACGGCGGAGGTTCCCGTTATGGGTTCCTTTATGGACGACGTGTTCGCGCGAACGGACCTGCCGGTCAAGGTGTTCGCCTTTTCCCCGTGTTTCCGCCGGGAAGCGGGGAGCCACGGCAAAGACACGAAGGGTTTGATGCGGGTGCATGAGTTCTTCAAGTTTGAACAGGTGGTGCTCTGTGAAGCGCGCCATGAAGAGTCGGCTCACTATCACGAATGGATCAACCGGAACACCGAAGAAGCGATGGAAAAACTCGGCATTCCCTACCGGACCGTCATCAATTCGGGCGGCGACCTCGGTTTGGGGCAGGTGAAGAAGTACGATATTGAGCTATGGGTTCCGTCCGAAAAACGGTATCGCGAGATCAGCTCGGCGTCATACTTCCATGACTTTCAAACGAGGCGGCTCAACATCAGATATCGCGATAATGACGGCAAGCTCCGCTTCGCGCATTCATTGAACTCAACCGCGCTTCCGACGCCGCGTTTGCTTATTGCGGTCGTTGAAAATAATCAGAACAAAGACGGCTCAATTCGTATCCCCGAGGCGCTTTGGCCGTACTTCGGAAAAAAAGTCATTGAAGCGCCTCTCTCCCCATGAGGTTGTTCGGACACCGGCCGCTCCGTTCGCTTGACATGCAGCGGAGGCGGCGGAGGCGCCGCCGCCTCGCTCTGGCCGCGGCGACTTTCGTCGGCGCGGCGGCGGTCGTCGGCGGTTCGTGGCTTTCGTCGCGGCCCGACTTCACGATCCAAACGATTCAAGTAAGCGGCTCGGTTGGAAGCACGGACGCGAGCGCGATCCGTTCCATCGCACAGGAAGAAATGCAGGGAACATACGGGTATCTGTTTGCCCGCGCGAATTTCGCGTTCTATCCGAAAGGCGGCATTCGTGAGCGGATTTTGGATTCATTTTCGCGCATCAAGGAAGCGCGCGTTGAGCTCTTAAGCCCGACTTCGCTTGCAATTGCGGTCTCGTATCGCGTTCCGGCGTTCCGGTGGTGCGGCGGCGCGCCCGAAGAAGCGGCCTTTTCCGATTGCTATGTCGCGGATGACCGCGGTGTTATTTTCGGCATTGCCCCCGCGTCGTATGAAAGCAAACTTTTTACCATTGAGAGCGGAGAGAGCGGGCTTCGCGCGCGGCCACTGAGCGCGGAACCGAAGCCGCTCGGTTTTTATGCGCTGTCGTCGGATTCGCTCGCTTTCGTTGTCTCTTTCAAAAACGAGCTCGCGGCGCGCGGTATTGCGGTTTCAAGCGCGCGCTTCCTGGACGGCGCGGAGGAACTCACGCTCAAAAACGGCGTCCGCATTCTTTTTGACATGCGGCAACCTGTTCCGGTCGTCATGAACACGCTTGATTCGGCGCTTGAGACCGAAGCGGTGCGCACAACCGATCTCACCGATACCCCCTCGCGGCTTGAATATCTTGATGTTAGATTCGGCGAGCGCGTGTACTACAAATACGCGCAATAGAAAAGATTTCTCGGCGGCATGCGCTGCTCCCTTCTCATTCTTTGACCAAAGAAAAAACGCCCTGACGGGCGTTTGTTTTATGAGGTTCAGATATTCATAAAGCGGTTAATTTGCGAATTGCGTTCTCTGCATGACGGGCAAGTCCGCGTGTCCGGGGTCGTGAGGATCATTCTGCCGCATCCTCCGAGACACTTTTTGAGCTTGCCGGTTTGCTGTTTCAGCCGCTTCGCCCGATATTCTTCCTTAAGTTTTCCTGTGCCGGCGTATTTTATTTGATGCGAACCGGATCCGCGCGGCGTGGCAAGACCCCTCGTCTTGAGAAATTGAAGGCGCGAAAGGACCGCGCCTTCTTCAATTGAACGGCCGAGTTCTTCCGCAAGAACGCAGCAGATCTCGCGTCCCGTCAGCTGGTTTCCGTTTTTCCCATTATTCCAGAGATTTGCTATGTATTCGTCAACGGAAACATCCGGCCTGTCCGGGTGCGCCGGCTGCGCCCATCTGAATCGGCTGGTTTTTGCATGAGACGTTGTCATGCGCGAGGTACCCTTTCACTGAAGATGTTATAACGCTTGCTTGCCCACGCGGCGATGAGCGAAATCAAAGCGCCGACACCGAGCGCGACGTACGCCGCGAGCGGAAAGTTGAGGGCGACAGAATACAGAACGGATATGAAGACGGCCATCGGAAGATTGAAAAGAGCCGCCGTGAACCACCGTGAGGCGCCATATTTTTCATGTGCGTTGCGCGCGGCATGCCACGTGCACCATGCCGAAAACAGTATGGCTGTGACGTATAAGAGAAATGCGGGTGCCGCGTTAAGCGGAGCGATTGCGGCGTAAACGGCGGCGGACGAAGCCGCGAGCACCGCATACCCGATCCCGGATTTTTCCATCGCGACCCCGAACGCCGCAAAAGCGATGAAAAATGCGACAAACAGAGCGGCTATCTTCGGTACTCCGAGTCCGTAGAGAATGAGCAGTACGGATCCCGGGACAATGCTGAAAAAGCAAATCGCAAGCGACTGCCGTGTCATGTCTTCCCCCTTTCGCACTCTAGAGCAGAGTATAAAATGCATCTTTATCTTTGTCAATGAACGCGCGACAAGAGCAAAGCCCTCATTCGCGGGGAGACGATTTTTTTTGTGCTACAATACGCGCATGACGGACACCGCGCTCTATCGCAAATATCGTCCGCAGACGTTTGATGACGTTCTCGGCCAAGACCACATCGTCGGTCCGCTTCGCGCGGCCGTGAAGTCGGGCGCCATCACCCATTCGTATCTTTTTTTCGGTTCGCGCGGGACGGGCAAGACATCCGTTGCGCGGATTTTGGCGCGCGATATCGGCTGCGTTCCCGAGGACGTATATGAAATGGATGCCGCTTCAAACCGCGGCATTGACGATGTGCGGGAATTGAGAGAGGGCGTCAAAACGCTTCCGTTCCGGTCTCCGTACAAGGTCTACATCATTGACGAAGTGCACATGCTGACGAAAGAAGCGTTCAACGCGCTTTTGAAGACGCTGGAAGAGCCGCCGAAGCACGCGGTATTCGTACTCGCAACGACGGAGATCGAAAAAGTGCCGGAGACGATCGTTTCTCGGTGCGAAACGCACACGTTCAAAAAGCCGCCTGTTCCTCTGCTCGCGCGTTCTGCGGCGGACATCGCACAGAAGGAAGGATTCCGCCTTGAAGCGCCCGCAGCCGATTTGATCGCGCTTCTGGGCGACGGCTCGTTCCGCGACATGTTGGGCGTCCTCCAAAAGGTGCTCCGTTTTGCGGCGGGGAGCGGCATTACGCACGATGATGTGGCGCGCGTCACCGACACTCCGTCGCAGGAAACGGTGAATGAGGTCATTCGCGCGCTTGCGGAGGGCGACAGCGACCGCGGGCTCCGCGCCGTCGCGCGCGCGGCGGAGGCAAACGTTGATTTTTCCATCTTGCTCATTCTTATCCTGAAAAAAGTGCGGACGATCCTTTTGCTGCGCCACGCGCCATCGCTTGCGGAGGGAAGCGCATCCGAATATACGCCGGATGATTTTGCGTTTCTTAAAAATTACGCGGGGACGGAAGGCCGCGCGCTCAATTCAGGCGCATTGCTCGCGCTTCTTGACGCGCACTCGGCGACCGGCCGCGCGGCAATGCCGCAGCTGCCGCTTGAGCTCGCGCTCATTCGTCTCGCGGGGGAGCGGGGAAAATGATTTGAAAGAGCATGAAGAGAGTTTATTTTGTCCGTCACGGCGAGACGGAGAACAACGTTTTGAACATACACCAAGGGTCGGAGCCGTCGCTTACAGAGCGCGGGCGCGAGCAGGCGAAGTTTGTTGCGGAGCGCCTTGCGCGCATTTCGTTTGACGCGCTCATTTCAAGCGACTATGTGCGCGCGTGCGAAACGGCGCGGATGATAAGCGAAAAGACGGGGAAGCCGGTCGTTCAAAGCGAACTGTTCCGCGAACGGAAGAATCCCTCCGAGATCAACGGCAAGCCGCACACCGACCCTGAAGCGGTGCGCATTCGCGATGAGCTCATAGGACACCAGAACGACCCCGACTGGCGCTATTCCGATGAGGAGAACTTTTTTGATACGAGGCGCCGCGCGCTTTCAGCGATCGTCTACCTTGAAAACCTGTCCGAAGAAAATCTCGTCGTCATTACCCACGGCACGTTCCTCATCATGCTTATCGGATGCATGATGGACGCCGGACTCTCCACGGATTCGTACCGCGCCCTTCGCTTCTTTCTCTTCCCGCACAATACCGGCATTACCGTCTGCGAAAAGGGGAATCCGAAAGCGGCGCGCCCCGATAAGTGGCAACTCATTACCTGGAACGACCACGCGCACCTGGGGTAAAAAACCGTTCGCGATGCGCAAGCTTTCGTTGCTCATGCGCGTTTTTTACGGTATTATCAGGGCTGAATTCACTAGAATTTGGGGGATCGTCTAATGGCAGGACACCGCCCTTTGGAGGCGGGTACGAAGGTTCGAGTCCTTCTCCCCCAGCCAATTTGTATCAAAAAGTTTTCCCACCACGGAACAACTCCATGGAATTGCTCCGTGATGGAAGACAGCGGCGTTCTCTTTGTTGTTTGTCGTGTGGTACACTGTATGTACGGGCGCATTATGGAACCCGACAATCAAAACTTCGTCGTAACATTTGCCAGGATCGCAGTCGCGCTTGTTTTTCTGGGAGGCGCCGGTGTTCTCTCATCCGTTTCGTATACCGGCGACACGGAAAGCGACGCGGGCGTTTCTTTATCCGCGCAGCTCTTTTCCGTTCCCTACGTCAGGTATGATGACGTTTTTGGAAAATGGCTCATCGTCTCCTCATCAACGCCGGTTGCGGATTTAAGCGACAAAAAGGCAACAGGCGCGACGGGGGATGCAGAAAATGTCCCCGCGCCGCTTCCCGTTGTTCTCCCCAAGGCGCCACCGGTCATAGAAAAACCTAATGCGCCCCCCGGGGAAACTCAAGTCATACCGGAAGAAGAGATTGTCCCCGAGGCGGTGCCGCTTCTCACGGACCCGGAGGGACCGGACTTTACCGCATCCGCTTTTTCTTATTACGGGGCAACTCTCGAGGAAGGAAAGGTGTTGTCGTTCTCATTCATCGTACGGAACGCGGGCAAAAAATCCTCAGAAGAAAGCATCTTTTCGCAACTGTATTTGGATAAAAACAATGACGGCTCGCGCGACCGCTCATTTTCCCGGCAGGAAACCCCGCCGCTTCTTGCGGGCGCGCAAGAAACGCTGACATGGAGGAACGCATTGACGCTTGAGGGCGGCACGCACCGCGTTGAGGTGTGTGTTGACGTTTCAAACGCCGTTATGGAATCCGACGAAGAAAACAACTGCGCTTCGCTTACGCTCACCATTGAAAGCCGCGCCGATAACGCCGACCTCACCGTGCTGGAGGCAAGCGTTACCCCGTCGTCTCCTTCCGCGGGGAATGTCGTTTCTTTTTATGCGGTTGTTTATAATCAAGGGAAAAAGCGCGCTCCCGTGGAAAAAATTTCCCTTGCGGTCGACGGCATTACGGTTGCTCATACTTCCACGATATCTCTCGGTGTCGGTGAACAGCGTAAAATTGAATGGCCGACGATCTGGATAGCAACCGCCGGTCCGCATGCGTACAAAGCATGCGCGGACAGCAAAAACAATATCGCCGAGCCGGACGAAGAAAATAATTGCCTCTCCGGCGCATTCGTGGTGAATCCGTAAACTGCCATGAAGATAACCGTCATAAGCATCGTTGTTTTTGCTGTCGTTGCATTGGGGCTTGCGGTGTATTTTTTTGTTCAACAACCGGCGCGTGAGCCCGCGGCAGACGATACGCCCGAAGAAGCTGACGCAAACCCGAGTGCGGTTCTGGAGACGAACCTCGGCGACATCACTCTGGAACTTTTTTCCGAACTCGCGCCGCAGACGGTGAAAAACTTCGTAACGCTCGCGAAGGAGGGTTTTTATGACGGCACGAAATTCCATCGCGTCATCAAGGGTTTTATGATACAGGGCGGCGACCCGCTTTCAAAAGATGATTCAAAAAAAGCCCTCTGGGGGACGGGCGGACCCGGATACTTCTTTGCCGATGAGATCCACGCCGACAACCGCAACAATACCGGTACCATCGCAATGGCGAACGCCGGTCCGAACACCAACGGCAGCCAATTTTTTATCAACGCGGCAAACAACAATTTTCTTGACGACAAGCATACTGTTTTCGGCAAAATTACGGCCGGAATGGACGTCGTGCGGCGGATTGAAAGCGTTGCCACAGAATCGCCGGACCGACCGGTTGAGGGCGTTGTGGTTACGCGCGTCATTATAGCCGAGTGAACTCGTTTTTGCTCTGCGTAAGATAAGCCGCGGAGTAATGCACAGGCGTTTTCCTGATGCGCGCGGTATAATTAAAATATCTTTTTCGCATCATTATTAAACAATAATTTCTCACCTATGCATTTTGATAAAAACAGGTTAGGGCTCACCGTCGGCTCGGTATCCGCGTTGGGACATTTTACATGGGTCGTCATTGTCGCGCTCGGATTCGGGCAGCGGTTCGCCGATTTTGTGCACAACGTGCATTTTTTTACCGACCGGCATGAGCTTGTCGCCTTCAACCTCGTCACGGCGGCGTTGGGGGTGATCTTCGCTTTTGTCATCGGCTATGCAACCGGCTGGGTCTTCGCGTGGATATGGGGCAAAATGCCCGGACGCTAGAATAATTGCAAACGGCATGCTCAAACCGAAAGAAAAAATCCTGCTCTACGGGAGCAACTTGTGGAACTTTGCCGAGGGCATGCTCGGACCGTTGTTTGCCGTGTTCGCGGCGCGCATCGGCGGCAACATACTTGATATTTCGTGGGCGTGGGCGACCTATCTGATCGTAACCGGCGTAGCGGTCATTGTCATCGGCCGCATTTCCGACGGTGACGGTCGCAGCAAGGAGAAGATCATGGTGGCGGGATACGCCTTAACGACGCTTTTTACTTTCGGTTATCTTTTTGTGTCCGAACCGTCGCACCTTTTCATTATCCAAGCGGGACTCGGACTTGCGCTCGCCCTCTCCAACCCGACCTGGTATGCGCTCTACGACAAATATGCGGACGGCAGGCATCGGGGCTACACATGGGGGCTTGCGGACGGCGAGTCAAAGATCGTCGTCGGCGTTGCGCTTATCATTGGCGGTCTCATTGTGAACTATTTTTCATTTACCGCGTTGTTTCTCACCATGGGCACGATCCATGCGTTGGCGACGCTCTACCAGTCGCGCATTTTGTTTGCGAAGGCGTAAAAATACCGCGTTAGAGCCGGCCCTTGATGCCCTTCGGTATGAATGACCGCGGGGTCGCGTTTTTTGGCGCGGCATGCTATGATGGAGCCATCGTTTGTTTGTATGATGCGTTTTGCAGCCATTGCGATCATTATTTCCGCGGCGGCGTTTGCCCCGTTCCTCCTGTCTTTCGGCATGTCAGCGGAGGACGGTATGCATACGTGTCCTTTTACCGTTGGTGAAACGTCAACCTGTATCGGCGCCGCTCTCGGGCTTGAACGAACGCTTCATCACATTGACGGGTGGGGCGGCCTCTTTCGGGGGCTTGTTGGCTGGACATTTTCACTCTTTCTCCTTGGCGCCGTCTTTTTTGCGATACTAAGAAAAAATAACCATCGCGCGCCATTCGCACACGCGCTGGCGGCGCTCCGGCGTGTCGGTCGGACAGTCACGTTCCATGCGCCGCGCAAGTCGGCGCGGCTTCTTGCCCGTTGGCGTGCACTCCGCACGCTTTCTAAAGAAAACGCCTCTGCGGGCGTTTATGTTTTCGGCGCGCGCGGCGTTGCCGCGGCGTACTGAAGGCATCCTTTCTTCTTTTGCTTTATTGTTCAAACGCCCGCTTCTTCTTCGAAAGAAGCGGGCGTTTTTCGGTTCCACACATAATCCTATGAACACTCAAAATATTCAACACATTCTTATCGTCGCCGGAATCGGCATAGCGCTCCTCGCTGTCGGCGGGGCGTGGTTTGCGTCGTCCGATGCGGGCAGTTCTGCCGCCGCGCTGCCGTCCGAAGGCGCTCTCGTCGCCTCTGTCGGGAACGGCGGCGCGTCGCCGACGCATTGGGATTTCGGCACCATCGCAATGGGTGACGGAAAGGTCTCGCACGAGTTCTCTCTTGCCGCAGTCAACGCGCCGGTTAGAATTCAAAAAATCTATACATCTTGCATGTGCACGGAGGCATCGGTGCGGCTCCAGTCCGGAAAAGTTATGGGGCCGTTCGGTATGACGGGTCACCAGTCACCGTGGACTGACATCGCCGTTCCCGAGGGGGAGACGGTTATCGTCACCGCCACCTTTGACCCCGCGGCACACGGCCCGTCCGGCGTCGGTCTCGCGCGACGCTCCGTCTACCTTGAGACGAATGCGCCGGAGTCGCCCCAGGTCGAATTAACGTTTGAAGCGGTCGTTACCCGCTAACGCGCATGGATATCATCTTCAGCGCTTCAATTCTCGCCGCGTTCCTTGCCGGCATGGTGGCGCTCTTTGCGCCCTGCTGCATCACCGTTCTCCTGCCCGCGTATCTCGCCTCTGCCTTTCGGGAAAAACGAAATATAGTCGCCATGTCCCTTATCTTTTTCTCCGGCATTGCGGCGATCCTCATCCCCATCGGTCTCGGCGCCGCATGGCTTGCGGAATTGTTCCAGGATTTTCACCGCGAACTCTACATTATCGGCGGTGTCTTCATGGTCGTATTGGCCGCCTTGGCTTTTGCGGGCAAAAATCTTCCCCTGATCCCGTTCATGTCGGCGTTTGCTCCGCGAACGCGCCTTGCGCACGCGAAGTCGGTATTTTTGCTCGGCGTTTTTTCCGGCGCCGCAACGTCATGCTGCGCGCCGGTGCTTGCCGGCGCGATGACGCTCGCCGTTCTGTCCGGCACCTTTTGGAAAGCGCTCGCGGTCACATTCGCGTACGTGTTCGGCATGACGTTCCCGCTTTTCGTTGCCGCGTACTTTTATGACCGGTTCCACATTGAAAAATCCCGCTTTGTGCAAGGGACCCTGTGGCGCTTCCGCGTATTCGGCCGCGACGTGCTGTTGCACTCAACGAACGCGCTTGCCGGCGGCGTTTTCTTCCTGATGGGAATCGTTCTCCTCGCTCTCGCTTTCCGCGGCACGGCGTACTGGGCGCCGTCATACCAGACCGCGTTCGGCGAACGCCTCAATTTGTGGTCGACCGCCGCGTTTGAATGGCTGTCTTCGGTCCCCGATGCGCTCTGGGGGCTCGCCATCGCCGCTTTCTTTGCCGTGCTTTTGTACCACGCGTTCAAGCGTCGCGCCGATAACGGCGATCCCGCGGAAAACAAGACGGATAATTGACAAAATTATGGACTACACACTTCTTAAACGCGCCTGCGTCGGCATCTTTATCGCCGGTGTCGTAATTGCGTTGGGGACCGTGTCGGAGAAAGCCGAAGCGCCGTCCTCATCGCCCCAACAAACCGCAGCCGCGGCAACCGAAGCGGGGGAGTTCCCCGTCGCGTGGGAAGATATCGGTAGGCGTTTGGTTCTGCTTGGCGTTCTTGACGAATCAATGTTCCGGCGTATTTACGGCGGCCAAGACGAAGCGCTTGACCCGCGCATCGAGGGGCTTTTATCGGGGAGCGATGCGCGCGGTATTGGCATGGGCGCCGATACAGCGAATGAAACTCTCACGCTTTTGTGGGCGTTCGGTCTTGCGAATGAAAGCGTTGTCCTTCGCGATGGGCCGATGGGCGACCCGCGATACGGCGGGCCGATGCGGTTTGCGTCAACGGGCGGATGGACGCTCGCGCGCGGAGCGGTAGAGGACCACTACAACAAGCACGCGCTCGTTACGCTGACGGACGGCGAGACGGAACTCCTCAAACGGGTCGCGGCGAATGTCTATCGGCCGTGTTGCAACAACCCGACGTTGTTCCCGGATTGCAATCACGGCATGGCGATGCTCGGCCTCTTGGAACTGCTCATCGCCGGCGGCGCGACGGAAGACGAACTGTATGCGTACGCGCTCGCCGCGAATGCGCTCTGGTTCCCCGACGTCTACGACATGCTGCTCGCGTATGCGAAACAAGCCGCCGACCACGGAACGATTCTCACCGCGCGCGACCTCGTTGGCCGTGAATACGCAAGCGCAGACGGTGTCGCGCGCGTGCGCGAGAAACTTTCTTCCGTGCCGACTCCCGGCGGAACGGGGTGCTCCCTCTAAGGGGAAGGGGAATATCCACATCTTTCTGACTGCGGCGTATTGCCGCGATGAAAGGTATACTATGCGCATACCTCTTTCACGGTGCCGATTATTAGCGTTAACGCATTTCCGTAGTTTATGCTTTACGACTGCATCATTATCGGCGGCGGGCCTGCCGGAACGGCGGCTGCCGTCTACGCCGCGCGCAAAAAATTAAAAACACTCTTTTTGACCGACTCATTCGGCGGACAGTCCTCGGTGTCGGACGACATACAGAACTGGATCGGCGACCACCACATTTCCGGATTTGACCTCGCAAAAAAGTTTGAGGCGCATGTCCGGTCGTTCACCGATACGGTGGACGTGCACACCGCGGAACTGGCGCGGCAAGTTTCAACGGTCGCCTCAACGGACGCCGGCAGGCAATGCGATTTTGAAGTTACGACCGACAAGGGGACATACCGCGGCAAAACCTTGATCCTCGCAACGGGCGCGCGCCGGAGGAAACTCGGCATTCCGGGAGAATCCGAGTTTGAGGGCAAGGGAGTCGCCTATTGTTCAACGTGCGACGCGCCGATATTCTCGGGCAAAAAAGTCGCCGTCATCGGCGGCGGCAACGCGGGGCTCGAAACGGTCCAGGATCTTTTCCCGTACGCCGCCGAGATATATCTCTTGGAATACTCGGGCGCGCTCAAGGGCGACCAGAAAACCCAGGAGGAAATTACCCAAAATCCGAAACTCAAGCGCGTCATTCTGAACGCGGAAGCGCTCGCCGTCCTCGGAGAGAAATTCGTAACCGGCATCCGGTACAAAGACCGGCTGACCGGCGAAGAGCACGACCTCGCCGTTCAAGGGGTCTTTGTTGAGGTCGGTTCCGTTCCCAATTCTGAACTCGTAAAAAACCTTGTTGAACTTGACGCGCGCGGGCAAATCATCGTGGACGCTAAACACGGCACGACGTCGCATGCGGGCATTTTTGCCGCCGGCGATGTAACCGACGACCCTTATAAACAAAACAACATTTCTGCGGGCGATGCCATCAAAGCGCTGCTTGCGGCGTATGCATATTTGCTCCAGCGCGCAAAACAAAGTCCCGCGGAGAAATCGGCATGAATACACATCATGAAAAACATCAGCCGTCTTTTGCGTGCCCCATGCATCCGGAGATGACGGCGCATGCGCCGGATGCGTGTTGCCCGAAATGTGGCATGAAGATGGCACCGGCCGGCGGGCCTCACGGGGCGCATCCGGCGGGGCACGACCACGGCGGACACGAACACGAGGGGCACGACCACGCCACGCACCACGAAATGATGGCGCGCGATTTTAAGCAGCGTTTTTGGATCGCGCTTCTGCTCGCCATACCCGTCCTCGCGCTTTCACCCTCTATTCAGCAGTGGTTTGGATTTTCCGTGCCGCCGTTTCCCGGGCAAAATCTGCTTCTTTTCGTCCTTGCCTCCGTCATAGCGCTCTACGCAGGATGGCCGTTTTACAAAGGCGCGCTCAATGACGAGCTTCGCATCGGGCACTGGGGCATGATGACCCTGGTGTCGCTTGCGGTTTTGACCGGCTACTTTTACAGCGTGGCGACGACTTTCTGGATTGAAGCGCCGGATTTTTACTGGGAAATTTCAACCCTTGTCCTCGTGCTCCTCTTGGGCCACTGGCTTGAAATGCGGGCGGTCGTGGGCGC
>JACOWN010000018.1 GCA_016176785.1 Parcubacteria group bacterium
GAAAATGCTTTTGGTCTGTCTTGGGAAGGCAAGGAGTACCTGCGTTTGGCGTTTCCAAACGAGACAGACAAGTTTCCAGATACTTTCATTCTGATTGAGAAAAAAAATGTTCGTGGCGAATACCTTGTTGTTAAGGTCTCTTCGGATTTTGCCGAGCCGCGGGAGTTTGTGGTCGGCGAGCCGGTTGTAGTTAAGTGGGAGATTGTCGGTCTTGACGACGCGCCGGAGTGTCTGAAAAAGGCGGTTGAAGACCAGAGAAAAAACGCTGAAGTGGAGGCGTTGGCTTTAAGACAAATACAAGGCGCTTTTACCAGAATGAAAAGGACTTGACAAACAGGATAGGATAGATTATAATAGAATGCAGGAAGATAAAAGAATGATTTCAGTAAAAGGTAAGTCCGAGTTCCTTAAACCCCTAATAGAGGAGAATTGCGCATAGATAAAAATTAAATGCTGTGTAAGGCGCTGTGTCCGAATAAACCGACCTAACCAGGGTCTGGCGCGCTCTTGCGCCAAATCAAGAAAGAGGAGATCCCGAGATGGGAACGAAAGGAACCAAGAAGAATCTGCCTCCGAAGATGGGGGAGAAGACAGGAAAAGCGAGGCTCGATAACGCGACGCTGAATGCGATCGCGGAGGGTCTCGGGGTTGATGCCCCTGTGGCCGTGGCGGTCACTTTCAGGCATCTCGGCGACGAGGCCGTCCCGTTGCGGCCGGAAGATGTGACCCCGGCTCTCCTCGACGAGCTGAAGAAGCTGGTCGTTCCGAAGCCAAGGTCCGGCGACGAGACGAACAACAGAGGGAGGTTCGACGTCCGGCACTTCTTCGGCTCCGACGAAGTGCTGAAGGGGTGGCGAGAGAGGCGTTGGGAGGGCGCGGGAAGCATCTTCGACCTTTCCAAGGGTCTCGAGAGGGCTGGATTCGACACCGAGTCCAACAAGGTGAAGACAGTCGAGCAGATGGACAAGGTGGCCGAAGAGGTCCGGACGCGAAACGCCGTCATCAAGCAGCGGGAGGCCAAGCGAAACGACTCGGCGGGCGAAGACCCGGCGCCATGCGAGTCGCCCCTACACCAGGGTGAAAGGGCTCCCTTCACACCGAAGGAATGGAACGTCGTCAACCGGGCGACCATGGAGGTCGTTTGCCACCAGGAGGGCAAGAAGAAGGACGAGCCCGTGGTGGCGGGCCAGTTCACCCTCCTTCCGGAGGATCCAGGAAACCCCGAAGGGGCCCTTCTGAAGGTCCTCCATTGCGAAAAGTGCATGGCGATGGTGAATGCCATCGCCAGGAAGGCGGGAATCAACCAGCCCTGGTACAGTTCGACCGGGGCAGAGGGGGTGCTCTACTTCCATGAGCACCCGGAGGAGTTCAAGGCCAAGAATGAGGCCGAGGCGGCGTCCGCTCGGGTCGAGGCCCAGGTCCGAGGGGGCATCGGCAAGCTCCGGACCCGTCGGCCGTCCACTCACCGGTTCTAAGGAAGAGGCAAGGGTCCCTGACTTCGGATCGGGGCAACACGGGGCTGGGGAGGGTTTTAAACCCTTCCCAGCCCAACTTTTTAAATTTTATAGTTTTAATAGCTCAGAGAATTGCTAGATGCGTGGTAAGAGCTTAGCTCTTGTCAAATATCTAAGAGTTCTTTGA
>JACOWN010000011.1 GCA_016176785.1 Parcubacteria group bacterium
CGCGGCCGAAACGCCGGCGACATTCAAGACCAGCTTCTTTCCGGCATCATGCGCGACGCGCACCATTTGCGGCAAATGATTTTCGTAATACGGGATGCCGCCGTTCGGCATACCGCGCGAGTTTACCGTAAAGAGCAGACTGTCGGTGTCGCTCCGTTGTTCATAATACGTCACGCCTTGATTTTCCGGACGCGGTGACGCCGTTACTGAACCAACGACGATCGCCGCGATCGATGTGCGGGCAAACTTCTCGACGTCTTCAAGCGTCCTGCATGTTCCGGCGGCGTTTATGATCGGGTGTTCAAGGTCCATTCCCGCGAGCGTTACCGCGAGGTCCCCGGTATCCATAGCGACCCCCACGAGCCAACTGACACAAACTCGCCGAAGTGTATAACAAACAACAAAAAAAGCAACTCCTTGCGATAAGCAGGACGAACCAAAACTCTTTGACTTTTCTAACGTGATGCGAGCGGAAGGAATCGAACCTTCGGCCTCTGTCTTATCAGGACAGCGTTCTGCCACTGAACTACGCTCGCGCACAAAGCACTATTGAAATTTAAAAATTATTTTCTTTTTGACCGAACGAACCATTTATGCCGATGATATCAGGACAGCGCCTGCCTGCCGTCAGGCAGGTTCTGCCGCTTGACTACGCTCGCAAGAAAGAAAGGGCACGAAGAAAAAACTCTGCGCCGACACAACGTATGGTAGCAAAAAACCGGCCATAGCGCAAAGAAAATTCGCTTCTCTGTTTCTTATATTTTCTGTGTTACAATGCCGCTATGAGCCAGGAAAAAATTATCGGCATTTATCACAAAGATTGTCTTGACGGCACGACGGCCGCGGCGGTGCTTTTGAAAAAATTTCCCGACTGCCTGCTTGTTTCTCTTTCTCATCGCTACACCGAGGGCGATGTGGAGCGGGTCCTCCAAAAAACAACTCGCGAGACAACCGTCTTTATTGTTGATTTTTCTTTGCGGGAAGGACACACGGAGAAGCTCATGCAAACGGCACGGGAAGTCATCAACATTGACCATCATGTCGGCGCCGAGGAAAAATTGCGCGCCCTCGCCGAACGTCATACGGGGTTCACGTATGTTTTTGACAACAGCCGTTCCGGCGCCTCGCTGACGTGGGTGTATTTTTACGGGGAAAAAAACATTCCTCAAATTATTCTCTTTGTTGAGGACTCTGACCTCTGGCGTTTCTCGTTCGGCGACAAGACGCGCCATGCCGCAAGTTACCTCTACCAATTTACGGAAAAACCGAAAGAGGTGCTCGGTTTTATGGAGCGAGGCGATGCGGCGATAAAAGAAATACTTGAAAAAGGGAAAGTGTTTTTTGAGTATCGCGAATACCTCACCGATATACTTATGAAAACCGTCCTGCCGGTGATGATCAATGTCGGCGGGCATATCGTTCCGGCGCACAATTCTCCCGAGTTCCTCCGTTCAGACGTCGGACACAAACTGGCCGTTGAGCTCGGAAAAACGGTCTCGACGTTCGTTATAGACAATGATTCCGTACGCCTTCATTTCCGCGGGGATGCGGCGTATAGCCCGTCCGCGCTTGAACTTGCCAAACTGCTTGGCGGCGGGGGGCATAGAAATGCCGCGGGCGCTCAAGTGCCGCTCAAAGATTTCTGCGGGATGATCGTCCCGCGCTAGAGGAGAGAGATAAAAAGTTCAGCCGGTCTTCCGAAGAGGAAGACCGGCTGTTGAGGTTGGGGGGCGATGTGTCAGGCGACTTCCCCTGCCGCCTTGACGCGGTTGTGGCGGGGGAAGGTGGCGATGACGCGAAGCCTGCTCCGCCGCAGGAGACCTGCGGCGGAGACGACGGCGGCCATGGCGGCGGCGGTCAGGAGCAGAACTGCCCCCTGCATCGCCGCCGCGGCGATGAAATACGCTTCCGTCGCGTTCGCCGCGGCGCTCTTCGCGGCGGTCGCCGCGCCCGCCGCGAGGTAGAACTCCGCCGCGCCGACGACGAACGCGACGGCGGTGACGAACGCGACGGCGGCGACGACCGCGGCGCTGTAGAAACAGCGCCCGACGACGGCGGCGACGACCGCCGCGATTGTGATCGCGGAGGGCGCGCCCACCGCGATCAAAAACAGAAAATCGAAGGACCTCATCTTCACCTCCATATCAGATTGTACTTATTTTATGATAGCATATATTATACTCTTTGTCAACATATCCGAGAGCATCCGAAAAAGCGGCTGAAATGACCTTATTTCAGCCGCTTTTTTACCCTTTGCTTCACTAAAAAATCCTCTCTTTTGTTCCGTCCTGTCCCCTGATCTCGACTTAGAGCTCCGAGACCAACACTCTTTTTTAGCCGCAAAGCGGCTTTCAACCTGGTCGCCATCCCGCGCAAGACGCGGAATGGAAATAACCTGAAATAGTTCCACGACCAGCTTCCGCTAGCCGTGCCTTGTTACGACTTCGTCCCTGTCACCGAACTTACCTTAGACCCTCCATTTTGTTCACGAATGAACAAAATGGCGCGGACACACGCGGACCTGACGCAGACAGCCGCAGAAAATTCTGCGTTCGTTCTGCGTATTCCCTGCCATTTTGCGCTCGCGCGCAAAATGGAGGGGCTTCGGGTACTCCCGGCTCCCTTGACGTGACGGGCGGTGAGTACAAGACTCGGGAACGTATTCACCGCAGTATAGCTGACCTGCGATTACTAGCGATTCCGGCTTCATGGGGTCGAGTTGCAGCCCCCAATCCGGACTGAGACTGCGTTTAAGGGTTAGCTCAGGATTGCTCCGTCGCGGCCTATTG
Source organism: Parcubacteria group bacterium (assembly GCA_016176785.1). Lineage (GTDB taxonomy): Bacteria > Patescibacteriota > Minisyncoccia > Phycocordibacterales > UBA2135 > JACOWN01. Next base: position 2,790 of record JACOWN010000011.1, read on the forward strand.
TCGCAGCCATTGTATCATGTGTGCAGCCCAGGGCATCAGAGGGACATGCTGACCTGGCGTCATCCCCACCTTCCTCCGACTTGCGCGGCGGTCTCCCGTGACACTTGTAACACGGGACAGGGGTTGCGTTCGTTTCCCCACTGAAGGGAACAACTCAAGCCACGAACTGACGACGGCCATGCATCACCTGCCCGACTGCCCTTGTGAGGCGCCCGGAGTTTCCTCCGGACTTCAGTTGAGTATCGAGCCCTGGTGAGGTTCTTCGTTTGTCATCGAATTAAGCCACATGATCCACCGCTTGTGCGAGTCCCCGTCTATTCCTTTGAGTTTTAAGCTTGCGCTCGTACTTCCCAGGCGGTTCTCTTAACGCGTTTGCTTCGCCTCCCAGAGGGTCGATACTCCGGAAAGCCAGAGAACATCGTTTAGGGCGTGGACTACCGGGGTATCTAATCCCGTTCGCTCCCCACGCTTTCGTGTTTCAGTGTCAGGAATGCGCCAGTCTACTGCCTTCGCCTTTGGCGTTCCCCACGATATCAACGGATTTCACCCCTACACCGTGAGTTCCGTAGACCTCTCGCATCCTCGAAGCTCAACCGTTTCCTCCGCCTTTCTCCGGTTAAGCCGGAGGCTTTGACCAAGGACTAATTGAGCCACCTACACACCCTTTACGCCCAGTGATTCCGGACAACGCTTGCGCCACTCGTCTTACCGCCTCTGCTGGCACGAGTTTAGAGGGCGCTTATTCCTGAGGTACGCTCAACCCAGCACTTTGTCTTCGAGCACGCTCAAAAACAAAGTGCTGGGCTTGTTCCCTCAGAAAAGATGTTTACACTCCTCAGAGCTTCATCCATCACGCGGCGTCGCTCCGTCAGGCTTTCGCCCATTGCGGAAGATTCTCGACTGCGGCCACCCGTAGGTGTATGGCCCGTATCGCAGTGCCATCGGTGGGGGTCAGGCTCTCACCTCCCCTAGCCGTCATCGCCTTGGTAGGCCGTTACCCTACCAACAAGCTGATAGCCCGCAGGCCGCTCCCAAAGCGTCCCGCCAAAAGCGGAACTTTGGTGTCACCACAACATCGGGAATTACCCCGTCTTTCGACGAGCTATGCCCGACTTCGGGGTGCGTTCCTACGTGTTACTACCTCGTCTGCCACTTGCCAATGCTTTGCACTGACACGTTCGACTTGCATGCCTTATCCACGCCGCCAGCGTTCGTCCTGAGCTAGGATCAAACTCTACACAAAAAATGGACAGAACAGAACAAAAGAAAGGGTTTCCTTTTGCTGTTCGTTATTTGATTGTCAAGGTTCGCAATTCAAAAGTGCCCATCGGGCACGTACCTTAGTATACCGAACGGTTTACTTTTGGCAAGTCCGCCGGTGCGGACGTGTGCACACTATACCATGCATGAAGCCGCGCCGCAATCCAACAAAAAAACCGGCCTAGTGTTGGCCGGGGCTTTGCGCGCGTGCGCGCCGTTTTTCATTCATATGGAAACCGAGAAAGAGCAGGCCGACCGAACAACTGAACGCGGCGAGGGCGTAGACGATGCCGAACCAGAACAAGGCGCCGATGCTTGCCGCGTTAAGAACGGCGCTCGCGAAAAAGACCGACACATACCGGCCGTACCGAAAGATGCGCGCATAGTGCGGCAGCGCCGGCCACCACACGAACCAGAACGCGGGCGCCGCGGCGCCGAGCGGGTCGCTCATCATGAGAACCGGACCGTACCAAAAATTGACTGCCGCCGCATGGACGAAGGACGATGCGAGGCAGAGCGCAAGAAGCGTCGTTTTTGTTTTCGGCTTGCGCATGGCCGCTCTTAGAAAGACGCTTCGTCGCGGATGAGTTTCCACAAAGCGGACGGCGATTCTTGGCTCTCAAAATACTGCGCAATCCGCGCGAGCATGCGCATCGGGAGCGCGCCGTCGCAGACGCGGTGGTCTATTCGGAACGCAAGCCGCGTAAATCGCCGTCGCGCGTCAAGTCCCGACTGTATGAGCGTCAGGTTGAAAAGAAAAGACGTCGGGCGAATGCGGTTCTCGTCATCACGCGTTGAGGGAACGGTTGAGTGCGGCGCCATGTCGCCCAAAGCGCCCGTATTGTTGAAAGTGACGCCGAGATTTCGGCATTCCTCAAGCGTTATGAGCCCTTGTTTTGCGCGGCAAATGCGGTCGTTGACCGTTGCGGCAAGCTCAAGGAACGAGAGGAGCTCTGCGCGCTCTATGACCGGCATGACCAGCACCTCGTCGCCGTCCTTGCAGGGGACGTTCACGGCAATACCCATGCTGACGCCGTTCAAGAAACAGACCTGCTCCGTTGCGGCATCCCAATACGCATTCAGCCGAGAAAATGCGGGGCGCGCGATGAGCCGCGCCGCGAGGTACATGAAAAAATAATCGTACCGGAGCGGGAGCCGCGCGAACGAAGCGAAAGCTTCCCGCTCCCGCGTTACAAACGCAAAGAGATCGGTCACTTCAAACTGCTTCGTCATACCCCCGCCCGTGGGAATCTTCGCACTCTCGGTCATGAGCCGCGATTGTTCAAGGCGAAGCGGGTGCGGCGCGGCCATGCGGCCGCGCCGCACAAAATCGTCCGCCGCAATCTGGGGGTTCCGCGCGGACCCGCCGTTTGAGTGCCACTCCGTTTCGGTCGTTTCGGGAGGAAATGCGCCTTTGCTGGCCATGCGAAAGCCCTTTCTTCACAACAGGTTCTACCACTTGTTGTAACACGAAAACGGAAAAAGAAAAAAGACGCCCGAAGAACGGACGTCATTTCCAGCAGTAGTGAATTAAAATGAGAGAACATGCCGCGCGGCGTTGAGAACCCGTTCCGCCGTCGGCATCTGCAGATGCTCCATGCGCGGCAGCGGCATGACGGTGTCGTACGCCGTCACCCGCTTCACGGGCGCTTGAAGCGACGTCAGGCCTTCGTCGGCGAGCCGCGCGGCGATTTCCGCGCCGAAGCCGCCGGTAAGCGTCGCCTCGTGAACGATAACGCACCGACCTGTTTTCTCCACGGAACGGAGAATGGTTCCAAAATCAAATGTCGGTCCGAGCGTTGCAACGTCAACGACATCCGCGCTCCTTCCTTCGCTCGTTTCAAGCACGCGCGCCGCTTCAAGCGTTTCCCGCATCATGGCGCCCCACGAAACGAGCGTCAGCGCGTCTCCTTCGCGGAGCACGAACGACGTGTCAAGCGGAAGGGCAATTCCGTCGTCTTCCACCGTCTCAAAAAATGAGCGATACTCCCGTTTCGGTTCCAAAAAAACGACGGGGTCCGGATCGCGCACTGCGGCGAGAAGAAGACCGTACGCCCGTTTCGGGGAAGACGGCACAACGACGCGGATCCCCGGCAAATGCGCGAAAAGCGCTTCGGTGCTTTCCGAGTGATGCTCCGGAGCGTGGATTCCGCCGCCATAGGGCATGCGAATGACGAGGGGGCACGAAAGAACGCCTTCGGTCCTGTTGCGAAGCCGCGCCGCATGACACAACACTTGGTCAAGAGCGGGCGGGCAGAAGCCCATGAACTGGATTTCAACAACGGGCCGAAGCCCCATCGCCGCCATGCCGACAGCGGTTCCGATGAGCATTGATTCGGCGAGCGGGGTGTCAAAGACGCGGCGTTCGCCAAAACGCTTTTGCAGCCCTTCCGTTACGCGGAACACGCCGCCGTTTACGCCGACATCCTCGCCGAAAAGGAGCACGTTTTCGTCTTCCTCAAGGACGCGCGCAAGCGCAAGCCGCACCGCCTCAAGAATAGTCCGCTCGTTGGGAACGCGTTGCTTCGTTCTCTCGCCCTGCTTCAACACGCCGACAACGGTGTCTGTTTCGGGAACGCCGGTCATGGCGCGTCTCCTTTCTCGCGAATGAATTCTGCTTTTTGCCGCGCAACCGATGGCGGCAATGACGCGTAGAGGTGGTCAAACATTGCCGCGCATTGCCGCGGCGCGTCTTTGACAATGCGGAGGTATGCGTCCTTCTCCGCCTCAACGCCCGCCTCTATGCTCGCGCAAATTTCCGCGTCGTCTTCTCCCCGCAACATGCCGCGCGAGGTGAGAAACGCGCGAAGGCGCGCGATCGGTTCGCGTTCCGTGGCCGCACTTACTTCTTCCACGCTCCGATACCGGCCGGCACTGCCAGCGTCCGCGGTCGTGTGGTCGCCGAGGCGATACGTTTCTGCCTCAACAAGCACCGGACCTTTGCCCGCGCGCGCCGCCGCGCACGCCTCGCCGAGAATGTGCCGGACCGCGATGATGTCGTTGCCGTCAACACGCACACACGGCATGCCGAACGCTACCGCTTTTTGGGCAAGCGTCGGGGCGGCGGTTTGTTTCTGACGAGGCACGGAAATTGCCCACTGATTGTTGGAAATGACGAACACGACCGGCGCCAGAAAGACGCTCGCCCAGTTGAGCGCTTCGTAGAAGTCGCCTTCCGAAGTCGCTCCGTCCCCAAGCGCGCAGACGGCGATGCGGCTTTCGCCGCGATATTTGAACGCGAACGCGGCGCCGGCGGCGTGGAGGGCATGCGTCGCAATGGGGATGCAGACGGGAAAATTCCCGTGCCGCGCGATCTCTGCGCTGCCGCGTTCGTCGCCGCCCCAAAAAAGAAAGAGCGCCTGCAATGGAACGCCGCGCATAAAGAGCGCGCCGCCTTCACGGTACTGCAAAAGAAAGACGTCATCGGACCGCATGACGCTCCCGATGGCGACGCTCACCGCTTCCTGCCCAAGGACGCTTGGATAGGTGCCGAGTTGGCCGGTTTTTTGCAGATTGACCGCTTTTGCGTCAAAAACGCGCGCCAATACCATCCACCGATACATCGAGAGAAGTTCGGAAGGGTCCTCGGCAAACGGCGGAAGCGGCTTTTTCACCACCGCCCCGCGTTCGTCAAGGAACCGATGAAGATGCAGGTCAAAGGTGACTTTTCCAATGCGGGTCCCGCTCATATCGCACCTTTTTTCAAGAGTTCTTCTGCCCCAACTTTCCCACGATGCCGATAAAAAATCAACCGAGCGTCCGCATGAAAAAGCCGCCCCTGAGGAGGCGGTTCTAAGAAGTTGGGGAGGACGGTCAGGTCAGTCGAAATAACCGGCGGAGACGAGCGCCTTCATGAGGCGCCAGAAGAGAACCGGGTCTCCGGTTCTCTCCGAGAGTTCGCGAAGCTCCGGCCGGAGCTTCGCGGTACGCGGATTTTTGTACATTGGTCAAATCTCCGTATTTTTGCGCTCGGCATAGTATGACAAACTCTCAGAGAATAGTCAAGGTTATGTCTTGACACGGCGCTCCCGCGCGGCGATTTCTTTCATGACGCGGTCAACTTCAGCAAAGAGTTCTTCGCGGGTGCCGTCGTTCCGTATGTGAAAATCCGCTTGCGCGATGACGGCTGCGATATTTTGTTTTGCGGGATCGGTCGCGTGCATTTCCCGTTCTTCATCGGCGCAAAATGCGTCAAAAGAAACGCCATCCGTTGAGCTCCCGCGTTTTATGACGCGTTCATACCGAGTGCGCGGCTCTGCATCAACGGCGATCAGATAAAAACCGTCGGCGCGCTCAAGCGCGCCGACTTCGCCCGGCGTACGCACCGATTCAATGACCGCATCGCCGCCCTCTCTCTGCGCTTGGCGATACAGTGCCAAAGCGAGATACCCCGGCCCGTAGCGTCGGCGCAGATCATTACCCACGTGAACCATCGTATCGCGGGACACCGGCAGATCGCGGCATTCTATCTCTTTCACTAAAAAATCCCGCACGGAATAGTGCCGGAATCCGCGCCGCACGAGACGCGACACAACCTCCCCCTTGCCCGCGCCGAGCGTTCCGGTAATCCCGAGTATCATGCGTCTTTCGGCCGCCCCATAAGAGCCAAAAGCGGCGCGGCCAAGAAGAGCGACGACCACGTGCCGGCGATAACACCGATCGAGAGGACGAGCGCGAAGTTTTGCGTTGCCGCGCTGCCGATGAAGTACAGAGCGAGAAGCGCGAAGAGCGTCGTGAGGGAGGTGTTCAAAGAACGGCCGTACGACTGGTTCAAACTTTCACCGACCGTTTCTTCAAACGGTTTTTCAAGCCCCGCGTCATGGTTGCGGCGCAGATTATCGCGCACGCGGTCAAAAACGACGATGGTGTCGTTCACCGAATAGCCGAGAATGGCAAGAAGCGCCATAACGAACAGGGCGTCTATCTGCGCGTCAATAAAACGGCTCCCCAAAAACGCAAAAAGGCCGGTGGGGATGATAACGTCGTGTAGCAAGGCAACGACAGCGACGGCGCCGTAATGCCATCCGCGAACGCGGATGGTTTCTTCCTCCCCGAGCGCGGCGCCGGATGCTTTCCGAAACGCAAAAGCGAGATAAAGGATAATCGCAAGCGCGACCGCGCCTATCGCGATCCACGCTTTTCGCTTCATCTCTGCTCCGATAGACGGGCCGACCAAACTATATCGCTCTTCAACGAGCTGGTCGCGCCCCTCGGCAGAGAGCGCGCTGATGAGCCGAGAGCGTTCGTCCTGCGCGAGCGCCCTTGCGCGAATGATATAGCCGCGTTCCCCCGCCTCTTGCACCAATGCATCCGAGAAACCCGCCGCCGTGAGGCGTTCATGCATGAGGCGCACATCAGGCCGCGCGTTCACGTAGTTCACTTCAGTGATAACGCCGCCGCTAAACTCAATGCTGGGGTTTAATCCCCACCACAGCATCGCAAAAAGCGCGAACGCGACAAATGCGCCCGAGATTGAGAAAAAAAGCGTTTTGTGGCGAATGACGAACATGATCGGTCCGGTTATGAAGCCGGCGTCTTCGCATTTTCGGGTCTGAGACGGAACCCCGACCCGAAAAACACGCCGCCCGTCGTTTGGCTCCCCGCGAGCGCGCGCAACAAAACCCGCGTTACGGTAACGGCGGTTATCATGGAAACGAGAACGCCGAGGCCGAACACAAGCGCAAAACCCTTGACAATGCTCGTCCCGAACCAAAAGAGAATAACGGCGGAAATGATGCTCGTCACGTTGGCGTCGCGGATCGCTTGCCATGCGCGATCAAAACCGTTCCGGATCGCATCCGGCAGCGGCGTCCCGCCGCGCAATTCCTCCTTGAGGCGCTCAAAGATAAGAACGTTCGCGTCAACCGCCATGCCGACAGAGAGGATGAAACCGGCAATGCCGGCCGCCGTGAGCGTTACGGGAATAAGTTTAAAAAGTGAAAGCATCAATACGACGTACGAAAGCAGCGCCAACACGGCAATGAGTCCGGGCGCGCGATACCAAAGAATCATAAAAAGGCCGACTGCGAGAAGGCCCGCTACGCCCGCTTTGATGCCTTGGTCTTTGACGGATGCGCCGAGCGAAGCGCCGATCGTTTGGCTCCCCAGGAGTTCAATGGGTACGGGCAGCGCTCCGGCGTTCAAACGACCGACGAGCGTTTTCGCTTCTTCAGGCGTGAATCTGCCGGTGATCTCCGCATCGCCGCCGCGAATTTCTTCCTGAATGACCGGCAAAGAAATGGGCGCGCCGTCAAGAAAGATGGCAAGCACTTCGCCCGTATGGTCGCGCGTGATGCGCGCAAAAAGGTCGGCGCCCTCGCTCGTAAAACCAAGCAGAACGAGCGGCTCGCCGGTCGTGCCGTTAAAACCGACGGAGGCGCGTTTGACAAAACGTCCCGTCAGACCGGTCGGCTCAAACGACGCATTCTCCCCTTCGCCGCGCGCGAGCTTAAACTCAAGCACGGGCGTTTGCCCTATCATGTCCACTGCGCGGTCAATGTCGGTCACGCCCGGAAGTTCAACGATGAGGCGATATTCTTTTTCATCGGATATGAAACCGGCGGTGCGTTCGGTCTGGACGTTCGGCTCCGCAACGCCAAAAAGATTGACGCGCCGCTCAATGACGTCACGAAGCGATTCCATTGAAGCGGTAACGTCTCCCGACGCAAGCGCATTGATGTCCGCGCGATACACAAGATGCGTGCCGCCGGAGAGGTCGAGCCCGGTCTTAAACGGAAATCTTGAAAAAAATCCGCCACTCGCCTGTTCCGAAGCAAATAAAAACCAGCCGACAAGAAGGCTGAAAAAAAGAACCCCGACGGCGGAAAGACGAGTCCACAACATCACTAGAGACAATACCGCGAAATACCCGCCGATGCAACACCGATGCACCGCGCCGCGATCCCGCCCGCGGCAGTTATGCTTTGACAAACGGAAGAGGAGTTTTTACGTTTAAGAGAGGCGTAAGGAGGCGCTCCGCCCATGCGTGTTGCCCCCGCAAAGCCGACCGCGGAAACGCACAATCCGCCGCACGGATCCCCGCGGTATGCGCACAAGAAAATCGGCCCGAAGCATTACGAACGCTGTTGTGAAAAATATGAACGCGCAGAAACCCCCGTCAACACGGGGTGCCGCGGCTTAAAAATAAACCTGTATGCGTGAAGCATGCGGGTTTTTTACAAACCAAGGCGCAGCAAAAAAGGGCGCAGGTGGCGTTAGACAACCGAAACTATGCGCCGAAAAACGCCGACACGAGCACGAGAACCCCGAAGAAAATCGCAAACGGCCCCCACGGAATGCGCCGCGCAAAAGAGAGGAGCGCGTGAATGGTCGCGAGACCGAAAAGAAAAGAGAAGAGAAGACCGACCATTGCGGTGCCGGTGAAAACAAAATTATTGATGTTCAAAAAGATATTGCCGAGAAGCACGATCGGAATGGAGAGCAGCATAGAAAGGCGGAGCGCCTCGGTGTCCTCAAACCCGCGCATTAAAAGCGCGGAAACGGTGAGGCCCGAGCGCGAGAGGCCGGGCAATACGGCGAGCCCCTGCGCAATGCCGAGCAGTATGTCGTCCTTCCACGAAAGCGCCGCGGAGTCCTTTTTCGAGTATCCGATATGCCGCGCCCGTATCTGTATAACGCCCGTTGCAATGAGAAAAAGGCCGAGCGCGACGGTAAATCCTTCGGCAACGACCGGCACAAAGCGTTCAAAATATATGACGCCGCGCAATATGGCGAATCCGAGAATGCCGCTCAAAAACGTCGCGAGCGCGAGAAAACGAAGCTCTCCTTTGGTGTGCGGATTGTTCGGATCATAGAAAAAAATGCTCTGCGTCAGACGTTTAACGTCTTTCCAAAAATAAAGCACCGCCGCAAGTACCGTTCCTAAGTGAAGAAAAAGCGCAAATTGAATGATATTGGACAAACTGCCGAGATTCTTAAAAAAAGTCATCTCAAGGAACGTAATGGCCCCTTCCGAGCTGATCGGAAGCCATTCGGTGATTCCCTGTACTGTGCCGAGAACAATACTTTCAAACATAATTTTTAATTGGCCTATTGGCCTACATCCTCCAACCTGTGGATAACTCAAGCCAAGGACGGTCCTTTTTCAGCCTTTGTTTGTAAGCAAAAGCAGGTTTTTGAACAGCATGGCGACGGTAATCGGGCCGATGCCGCCGGGAACGGGGGTAAAAACGCTCGCTTTCTCCGCGCATGCGGGATCCGCGTCGCCCGCAAGTTTTCCTCCCTGTTTACCCCGCTCTGGCGGGGTTTCGCTGGTCGCCGCATCTAAAATCACGACCCCTTCTTTCACGACATCGGGCGTAATGAGCCCCGCCCTTCCCGCGCCGGAAACGATAATGTCCGCATCTTTGGTGTACGCGCCGATGTCAGGCGTTCTGCTGTCAAGCACAGTGACTTTTCCCCCTTCTCGGCGCAACCAAACCGCAGCGGGCGCGCCGACGAGCCGTCCCTTGCCGATGATTACGACGTTCTTATTTTTAATTGTAACATTATTTCTTTCCAAAATCTCCCGAAGCGCGGCGACAACGGGAGGCACAATGCGGGACCGCCCGTCTTGAAACATCCGCTGCGATTCCACGGAGAGCATGTCGGGGTCGGCGTGCGGCGGGATGGCGTCAAGCACGCGAGCCGTGTCAAGCGTGTCCGGAAGCGGCAACTGAACTATAACGCCGCGATTCCCGCCCATTGCAACGCCTTCGACGTCAGACGCAAGACGCAGCGTGGCGATACCGTCGTCATATCGCCGTTCTTCAACCGTAACGCCGACATCGGACGCAAATTTTTTCTTGACGCTCAAAAATCGCTCCGAAACCGGATTATCCCCGATTATAAAAACAAAAAGCGTCGGTGGCGCCGTTCTTTCCGCCACCCGCGCTTTGAGCTCTTCTTTTATTTCTGCCGCGATTGCCCTGCCGTCAACGATCATTTTTTCAGTATAGCATCAATTTTTGCGGCAATCTTTTTCATATCTTTTTCTTTCACGCCGCGAGTTGTTTCCGCAGGCGTGCCGAGGCGGATGCCGGAAGGGTCCATTGGTTTCCGCGTATCAAAAGGAATGGTATTCATATTCACAATAATCCCCGCTTTTTCCAGACGCTCACTCGCTTCTTTACCGGAGATACCGCGGCCCCTCATCCACGTATCAATGAGAAGAAGGTGCGAATCCGTTCCGCCGGAAACAACGCGCCACCCGCGCTTCTGCAGTTCTTCGGCGAGCATGCGCGCGTTTTTCACCACCTGTTTTGCGTATTTTTTAAACGCCGGAGTATCCGCTTCCTGAAGCGCGACCGCCGCGGCGGCAATTTGATTCAAATGCGGCCCCCCTTGAAGCCCGGGAAAAACGGCTTTGTCAATTGCTTGCGCAATCGTAACTTTTGAATTTTGAATTTTACGTTTTGAGTTTGTTTCGGATTTCGGATTTCGGATTTCGGATTTTCTTGAAAAGATAATTGCGCCACGCGGTCCGCGAAGCGTTTTGTGCGTGGTCGTTGTCACCACATCGGCGTATTTGAAAGGAGACGGATACGCGCCGCCCGCGACAAGCCCCGCGAAGTGCGACATATCAACCATCAGATACGCGCCGACTGCATCCGCAATTCCTCGAAATTTTTTAAAATTAATTTTTCGCGGATATGCAGTAAATCCCGCAACGATAAGATGCGGCTTTTTTTTCTTCGCCACCCGCAAGAGCTCGGCGTAATCAAGCCGCTCCGTTTTTTTTGAAACGCCGTACGGCACTTGTTCCCACAGCTTCCCCGTCGCCGACACGCCGTGTCCGTGCGTCAGGTGTCCGCCGTGCGAGAGCGTCATGCCCATGATTTTTCCTCCGGTCGGCACGAGCGCAAGGTAGACCGCGAAGTTCGCGGGCGAACCGGAGTACGGCTGAACATTCGCGTGCCATTTTTTAGGAGAAAGTTTGAAAAGTTTAAGCGCGCGTTCCTCGCAGAGCCGCTCCACCTCATCCGATATTTCATTCCCGCCGTAATAGCGCTTCCCCGGATATCCTTCGGCGTATTTATTGGTGAAAACGGACGCAAGCGCTTCGCGCACATCGTCCGACACATAATTTTCAGACGCGATCAAATTCACGACGCGTTTTTGACGCCGCTCTTCCCGCCGTATCAGGCGCTCCGTGCGTTTGTCTTTCATGGGGATGTAATCTGTATATCACACGCGCCGCAAAACACAATCAACGGCCAGACCGTTAGGCAATAACTATTTCGCCCTGCGCTTCGTCGCGTTGCGTAAAACGACGATACCTTCGCATGCCCATTAGCATGCCGAGCCCCGCAAATTCGGTCACCAAATGAGACCCGCCGTAGCTCATAAAAGGAAGCGGCGTCCCAGTAACCGGCAAGAGCCCGATGTTCATGCCGACATGAATGACGGCGTGGCTCATTAAAAAAATGGCAAAACCAATGCCGAAAAGAGCTTCAAAGTTCGTGGCGCCGGCCATGGCTGCCGCAATGATGCGCCAGAGAATGACGCCAAAAAAAAGAAAAAGGAGCGCAACCCCGACAAAACCCCACTCCTCGGCAAACGCGGCAAAAATAAAATCGGTTTGGTACTCGGGCAAAAATTTAAGCCGCGATTGCGTGCCGTATCCGACGCCTTTTCCGAAGAATCCGCCGGACCCGACCGCGATCGTTGACTGGTATGCGTTGTACCCCGCGCCGCGAATGTCGGTCAAGGGATGGATAAACGTCAGAATGCGCTGCTGCTGATACTCTTCAAACACGAATGACCACAGGAACATGAATGCGGCTGCGCCGCAGACGATAACGAGCGCGAGATGTTTCCACGAGACGCCGGCGAACATGATCATGCCGAGCCATATCAGAACGATGATGATGGCGGAACCGAAATCCGGCTGCAGAAAAACGAGCGCGAAAGGAACGAATGCATAAAATCCGGAAACGAGAATGTGGCGCAGATGCGCGATCTCAATATGCCGCCGCGAAAAATATTTCGCGAGCGTTGCGATAACGATGAGTTTTACGGGGTCGGACGGCTGAAGGGTGAACCCCCCGAACTCAAACCAGCTTTGCGCTCCCCGAACCGTTTGCCCGATGATGAACAAAAGAAGCAGCACCAGCACTGAAACGAGAAAGAGCGCGACGATGACCCCGGTGCGGTTTAAGAATCGCCAGTCCACGGTGCTCGCCACAAAAAAAACGGCGACTGCGATGCCGAGCCACGCGATCTGCCTGCTGAAAAAATAATCCTCGCCGACAAACGAGTTCATCGTAACAAGCCCCGCTCCGACGATCGGGAACAGGGCGGCAAAAAGGATCCAATCAATGGGGCTAGAGGCGAGAAACCGTGACATTGAGGCGTGGAATAATGTCTATGCGCACCGGCCGTTCTGAAAATGGCGCGGGCCACAAAAACGTGATGCCGCGCTCGCTTTCGCGCGGAAGAAGGTCAACCTCGGTCTTTCCCACGGCAATGACCGTCTCGCGAGCGTCAAAGAGCAACGCAACGACCGTTATGCCGCGCGCGTCAACGAGCGACTGATTTGCGAGCGTTGCCGTAAGGCGCGGCTTTCCGTCCCTGTCATCCATGCGTTGATTCCGGACGGCGATGGTCGGTTTTTCGACGGCTGCCGTCCGCCAGCCGGTCTCCCCCTCGGCGGTGAAAAATATCCGCTGCGGAACGCGGGCGCCCGTTCCGATGCGCGGTTCGTAGACGGCAAATTGCTCATTGGGATTCGCGAACGTTTCGCCGCGGCGTTCCGCGATCAAGATATTTTCTGCGTCGTACAGTTTGAAGGAATACGCGAACTGCGGGAGTCCGGCGAGCGGGTTGGGATTTTCAACGAGCGCCACGGCGTCATAGACGCCGTCGCCGACGCGCGCAAACCGGCTCCATAATACAACGAGGTCCGCCACGCGGCTTTCGCAGACGGCGGAACACGGCCCGCCGCAGTCAATACCTTCTTCCCCTTGGTTCTGAATGCCGTCCGTGCAGCTCGCCGGACGATTGAAATAGGAAAAAAGCGGCACGCTGAAGAGCGCGGCCAAAAAACCCGCGATCAGCAGAAAGTATACGAGTCGCCGTTGTGCAGCCCAGGAGCGCATAGTGAGGAGCGTATTCTTTCATAGTAGCAAAAGAGGGCGCTCCCCGCCAAATGCGGCTATCATCGCCCCAACTTTTTTGAAATCTTTGTCCTGGCGACTAGCTACTCTCGCCTTGCGACTACCATCGCCTCAACTGGTCTTAACTTCTGTGTTCGGAATGGGAACAGGTGTGACCCCAGCGATGAATCACCAGGACAAAGATTTCAAACAAATTCAAAACGAGGGCGCTCTGCCGCATCGTGCGGCGTGCTTCCCTCATTTCCTAACAGGATGTCGAACGACGAATTAGTACTCCTCGGCTGAATCCCTTACGGGACGTACACCTGGAGCCTATCGACCTGGTCGTCTTCCAGGGGTCTATGATTCCTAATCTTGGGGTCGGCTTCCCTCTTAGATGCCTTCAGAGGTTATCCGTTCCCGACATAGCTACGGAGCGTTGCCACTGGCGTGACAGCTCCTACACCAGAGGTCGGTCCATTCCGGTCCTCTCGTACTAGGAATGGCTCCCCTCAAGAATCGGCGCCCACGGTAGATAGGAGACCAACCTGTCTCACGACGGTTTTAACCCAGCTCGCGTAACACTTTAATTGGCGAACAGCCAAACCCTTGGCACCTTCTCCAGCGCCAGGATGTGTTGAGCCGACATCGAGGTGCCGAACTCCGCCGTCGATATGAACTCTTGGGCGGAACTAGCCTGTTATCCCCGGGGTAACTTTTGTCCGATGATCTCCGGCCGCATCTAAAGCGGACCGTCGGTTCACTAGGCTCGTGTTTCCACTCTGCTTGGCATGTACGCCTCGCAGTCAAGCCGGCTTATGCCCTTACACTATCGGCACGGTTTCCATTCGCGCCTAGCCGACCTTAATAGACTCCTCCGTTACACTTTAGGAGGATAGCGCCCCACTAAAACTGCCCGCCAGACACTGTCTCCTTCCGGTTTTGCCGGAAGGGTTAGAGCATACGCCCTCAAAGAGTGGTATTTCACTGACGGCTCCATGCCACCCGAAAGCGGCACTTCAAAGCCTCCCACCTATGCTACGCAGTGAGACCGTACGCACAATATCAAGCTGCAGTAAAGCTCCCGGGGTCTTTTCGTCTAACCGCGGGTAGGCGGCATCTTCACCGCCACTGTATTTTCACCGAGCTGTTCCTCGAGACAGCCCTCCAGTCGTTACGCCATTCGTGCGCGTCGGAACTTACCCGACAAGGAACTTCGCTACCTTAGGACGATTATAGTTATCGCCGACATTCACCAGGGCTTGCACAACCCAGCGCTCCGCACCGGATATTTAAATTATGTAAACACCCGGTGCGAAGCACCAGTCGTGCTTGACCTTCTGGCATTGGTCAGGCGTCGCCCCCTATACATCCTCTTACGAGTTCGCAGGGAGCTGTGTTTTAAATAAACAGTCGCCAGAGGAACTTTCGCTGCGGCCCCCGCAAAGCGGGGGCAAGGTTTATCCCTAAGTTACACCTGCTTTTTTGCCGAGTTCCTTGAGGAACAATCACTCGTTCGCCTTGGTCTTCTCGACCTGACTACCTGTGTCGGTTTACGGTACGGTTCGGACGCGTTTGACCTTAGAGATTTTTCTTGGAAGCGCGCTCCTCTCAATCTCCCGCCCCCTAAGGGTTGGGATCTCTGCGCCGCTTGGACTGGCGCCTGCCGGATTTTCCTAGCAGACATCCTCGCGGCGCAAACACAAATCCAATAATGCGCTGAGAGTACAGCACTCCGTCATCTCATCGAAACGTATCCGAGTCACGGAATATTAACCGTGTGTCCATCACGTCCGGCTTTCGCCATGCGCTTAGGACCGACTAACCCTTGGTTGATTGTCATTGCCAAGGAAACCTTAGTCTTTCGGCGTGCGGGGATTTCACCCGCATTGTGGTTACTTGTGCCAACATTTTCACTTCCATACGCTCCATCCCGACCTCGCGGAGGGACTTCATCGCTGTATGGAACGCTCTCCTACCACGCCCCGCGCAAAGCGCGGGGCATCCTCGTCTTCGGTACTACGCTTAAGCCCCGATAATCTTCGGCGCACAATCTCTGAGCGAGTGAGCTGTTACGCTTTCTTTAAATGGTGGCTGCTTCTAAGCCAACATCCTCGCTGTCAGAGAAATTACACCTCCTTACTTGCACTGAGCGTAGATTGAGGGACCTTAGACGGAGATCTAGGCTGTTTCCCTTTCGACCAATGGAGCTTCGCCCCCACAGTCTAACTGCCGCGCTTGTGCTCTTGGTATTCGGAGTTTGATTGGAAGGACGAGGTTTCCCCCTATTCTTTCCATCCAGTGCTCTACCCCCAAGAGGAACACGCGACGCCAGCCCTAAAGCTGTTTCGGAGAGAACCAGCTATTCCCGGGTTCGATTAGTTTTTCGCTCCTTACCACAGGTCATCCAATGGAGTTGTACGACCAACTAGTTCGGGCCTCCTCCCGCGTTTCCGCGGGATTCACCCTGCCCATGGCAAGCTCACCCGGCTTCGGGTCCTTTGCATACGACCGCCGATGCATAGCATCGGCATACGCGCTATTCACACTCGGTTTCCCTATGGATACATCCTCGCGGACTTATCCAAGCCGTATACAAAGACTCGTTGGCTCATTCTTCAATAGGCACGCCGTCACCGAGCACCACTTTAGGCACTATCAATCCTTAACGCCTAAAGTGGTGCTCGGCTCCGACTCCTTGTAAGCATATGGTTTCAGGTCTATTTCACTCCCCTCACCGGGGTGCTTTTCACCTTTCCCTCACGGTACTAGTTCACTATCGGTCTCCCAGTGTATTTAGCCTTAGCAGTTAGTCCTGCTTGATTCCCACGGGCTATTCGTGTCCCGCGGTACTCGGGAAGAATGACCGAGAAGATGTGTGATTTTCGCCTACGGGGCCGTTACCCTCTCTGGCGCCGCTTTCCAGCGGCTTCGGCTAACCAAACACTGTTTTGTAACTTCTCGTCACGCCGAAGCGTAACCGTCATTCCCCCACAACCCCACTGGCGCAATGCGCCAATGGTTTGGGCTTCTCCCGTTTCGCTCGCCGCTACTAAGGGAATACATTAGTCAGTAGTGAGTAGTAAGTAGCACGTAGAAAATCTACGAACTACCGGCTACCAACCACTAACTAGAAATTGGTTTCTGTTCCTCCAGGTACTGAGATGTTTCACTTCCCTGGGTGCACTCCGACGCTTCGCGTCGGCGGCGCGGGTTTGCCGCGCCAGGTTTCCCCATTCGGAGATCTCCGGATCAAAGGTTGCTCGACACCTCCCCGAAGCTTATCGCAGTCATGCTACGTCCTTCATCGCCACTGTGGAGCCAAGGCATCCGCCATATGCTCTTAATTATTTACTGACATCCTATTAGGAAATGAAGAAATCACGAACGACGCCTCCACTTCCCTTTTGTCAACGTCCTTTCCTGTCGCCCTTTCTGGAATTAAAAAACCGCCGAAGGGCGGTGAACCGACCACTACAAAACATCGGGTCTTAATCACCGCTTTTTTCTTGCTGATTATATGTCTTCATCATGTCCCCTCCATTATAGCCGAGGCGAATATAATGTCAAGAAAGTCCGAGTTCGCCGCTTTTTCGCGGCAGTTTCCTCTTCCTGGGGAGTTATCCACAGAAAACGCCGGGGTCCGTATCGCAAAACCCCGCTGCGTACAGCGGGGTTTTGAGGAAGAAACTTTTTATGTCTATCGCTCGTGGGTTATGTCTTTTTGCAGTTTGTTCATGAACTTTCCGGCTGCGTCCTGTCCGCCAAAGCCAAACGCCAAACCGAGCGCGATTGCAAACGCAACCACGACGCCGGTAAAGAGCGTCTGCGCGAAAAATTCAGCAATACCGAGCTGTGAAAGCGCGATCAATACGGCAAAAATCCACACCGACCATTTCGCCAAGCCCCCAAGGAGCCCGGCGGCTTCGACTTCGGCTGCCCTCGCCGCACCGACGACCAGCTTCCGAAGCGCGTCGCCGATCACCGCTGCGATCAACAAGATAAGCGCGGCGGCAATGACTTGCGGCAGATATGCGAGTACAACCTGCTGCAAAAAGACGTTTACCTGAGTAAGACCAAGAACATCGAGCGTTGCCACCAAGAAGACGACGAGGACGAACCATTTGACAAGTTCGCCGATGAATCGTCCCGAGTCAAGCCGAAAACCGGCCCGACCCAATACATCTTCAATGCCGGCGCTGCGAAGCGCAGTGTCGACGCGAAGCGAATGTATAACTTGAGCGACAACGCGACCCAAGAGCACGCCGATAACCCAACCGACGACAAAGATAACCAAGGCGATCACGAGGCGGGGGACGAAATCAACTGCCCCGAACCAAATCCCTTGGAACGACTGGGTTAAGACGGAACTCCATGTCTCAAACAACATAGGTGGTAAATGCCCTAAAAGAGAGCGGGGTCAGAAAAACGCTTGCCCGGCTTCTCCTTTAGAAAAAATGCAATAAATTAAGCCTATAACGATGACCGTGCGGGTTCGGCGCTTGCCGCGCGTACTTGCGCACCCACAAATGAAAAAGCACGTTCGACCTTAAGTTAACGTAGTACTCTATAAATAATACCACCTCTGCCCGGTGGTTGTTGGGATGCCTGTGGATAACCGTGTTCGGCGTGTAAGGCCTTATCGCGGCAAGAGAGGCGGGACGCCGATGCGGTCAATGAGTTTTTCGTGTGGAAAATCAAGAATATCGCGCACAAATTTGTCGTAAATGCCGATGCGATAGAGGAACTCGGTCGTCGGAAAAACGGCGTAGCGGAGTTCTTTGCCCATTTCGGCTTCAAGAAGACGCATGGCCGGCAGGATATTTTTCCGTTTCAACGCATCGCCGACGATCAAGAGGTCTATCCTGCTGTAGTCGGCGTGAATAAAAACACCCGTAATGATGAGGAGCTTTATGTTTCCTGCGCCGCGGAAACGGGAGATAACGGAGCGGCGGTCAAATGTACGGGTGCTGGTGAGAAGAGCCCGAAGCGGCTCGAGGTACGGAAAACGCTCATCAAGCGCAAGGCCGCGAACCCATTTTTTGGCAGTCGCCGCATTTTTGCCGCGCTTTTTCTGTATCTTGCGGATCACGCTCTGCCGCTTGATAAACCCGACGGAATGGAGCCGCGCGAGCTCGCGGCGCGCAATCTGGCTTTCAACTTTGCTTTTCAGGCGCACTTCCCCGACCGCGAACACTTCGTGCGGGTTTAAGAGGAAAAGGCGCATGATTTTTACGCGCGCGGGGCTGTCAAAGAGTTTGCTGAGCGTTTCCATTGCACCTATTGTACGTTCCGTGTCCGCAGGTGTCATGTTGCATGACGGTGCAAAACATTGTGGAAAACTCGCAAAAGGACCGTCCTTTTTCAAAAAAGGACGGTCCTTTTTGAGGTTATCCACAGTTCGCTGCTTATTTGAGCGTCACCGAGCCGCCAACGGCTTCAATTTTTTTCTTCACCTCCTCTGCCTCGTCTTTCTTAACCCCCTCTTTCAAAACTGACGGGGCGGCGTCAACCAAATCCTTCGCCTCTTTAAGGCCTAAACCAAACGCCTCCTTCAACACCTTAATGACCTGTATCTTTTGGTCACCGGCTGACGAAAGCTCAACGGTAAAAGACGACTTCTCCGGCGCCGCAGCGGCCTCTCCGCCCACCGCGCCCGCCATCATCGGCATTGCGGCCATCACTTGCGCCGAAACGCCGAATTTCTTTTCCAAAACCTTTACCAATTCCGACAGATCCAAAACGCTCATCGTCTCTATTTTTTCGATAAGGTCTTTGAATTTCGCCGGCACTTCTATGTTTTCGTTTTCCGCTTCCGATGTTGTTTTTTCTTCAGACATAAGTCCCATTCTTATTTTGACATTTGATAATCGTTCGCGTGTGCCGCGCGTTACACTCTTGAACGCGCGATTTGGTCAAGCGCACCGACGAGCGAGCGAAGCGGCCCGTTCAAGACGGTGACTGCGCCGCGCATTGGTGCACTCAGAACCCTGACAAACTGGCCGTAGAGCTCTTCACGGCTCGGAATAAGCGCGAGGTTTTTCACCTCGTCGCCCGTGATGTAGCGCGCTTCAAAAATGCCCCCGACCGGCATCACCGCATCCTCAAGTTTTTTCTGGAATGCGGCAATGTTCTTCGCGGCCGCCATCGCGTCAGAGCTGTAGGCAAGCGCGATTTCTCCTTCAAGCGCCGGCTCCGTGCCCGTGACACCGGCATCGCTCAACGCGCGGCGCAAGAGCGTTTTTTTCGTTACGGTATAGCCGACGCCTTTTTCCCGAAGGCTCTGCCGCATTTCGTTTGCATTGGCGACCGTGAGGCCCTTGAAATGCACGAATACCACCGAGCCGGCGTTCCGCACGATATCGCCGAGCGCTTTGACGACCGTTTCTTTTTTCTCGCGTGTGACTGCCATGATGTATCAACCAACAAAAAATGCCCTGCTAAGGGCCGGAGATAGTATCCGCAACGGCGCTTGCGCGCCGTAGACGGTCGACCTGCCTCGGTGGGGCTGGCGTGTGCGCCGTTTGATCCCGCCCTGCGGGACCCCACTGTCTCCGGCTGATAATCGGAGTATACCGGTATGGCGTATTTTGTCAATTGCGGCTTCGCCCGCCCCCGCCGCATAATGCGGGGAGGTCTCTGTGCCTTACCATACCGAGAAAGGAAGACGCCCGTGAGGATTTCTGCGGCCCTCTTATGCCTTTGCGTGGGTATTCTGTATGGAGTAGCGCCTCAAACTGCGGCTGCACACATCGCGACATGTCCCGCCCCGCCTTCTTTGAAAAGTTACAAATCGGTCGTTTGGATCGGCGCGTACGACAAGGCGGGGGATGCTTCGGTATGGCACGCCACCGCTTTTGCCCTCACGCCGTTCTTCTTGGTAACGAACGCTCATGTTGCCGAGGGGTTGAAAAGAGCGGCGGAAGCAAGAGGCAGTACTGCATCAATTACCGGCTGGATACCGGCAGTCGTTATAACATACGACGCATACCGAACGTCCAACGGCAGCGCAGTGCACACTCCAGACAGATACTTTACCGAAGTGCGCATTGCCCTCAACGACACGCCTCACGATATTGCCGTGCTTGAAGTTAAGGTGCCGCTTTTTGACATAGAACCGGTTACGTTCGCGCCCCACGGACCGGCAACCGCCGAAGCTGGCTTTGCCATCGGGCATCCGGAAAACAGCGCGTTTGCCGTCGTTGACCTTTCTTTCATTGCGCCATACAACCCTGCGGAGAACTCAACCATCATTTATATTACGAACGCTTCGGGTATTCCGACGCCGTTCGGGCAGGGGTCATCCGGCTCGCCGCTTTTTAACTGCCGCGGCGAGGTTGTCGGCATTAATACGCACGTCTTTTCCACCAACCCTATGGGACAAGGAACGCACCACTTTGCGCTTTCGAGCGCCGTGCATTATTGGCGTGAAAAAGTTGGACGATGACAAAATAGCAATCGGCCGTCGCTTCCGCGACGGCCTTTTTTCCGCCAAGGACGGTCCTTTTCGAGTTTATCCACAGAAACTGTCGATAAGTTTGTGGATAAAACAGAAAAGGACCGTCCTTTTTGGCTACGGGAGCAAATCTGCCGGATCGGTTGTCGGCGATCCGCAGTTGGTGCAGGAAATCGTATTGCTACCGACGCCCTTCACGTCAATTTCATTTCCGGAGAAGGTAATATCCGATAACGATACACTTGTGTTTTCCGCATACACTCCCGCTGCCGTCGTGCCGATATTTTTCTCGGTATGATTGCGGATCGTCGTATCGGACACAGAAACGTTCGCCGCGCCGTTGAGCCGCATGCCGTATTGGTAATTGTTTTCAATAAGCGCGCGCGTCGGGGTCAAAATAAATAACGGCATACCACACCCCGACAGCGACGAGAATGATCGCTATGAATCCGACACCAAATTTGATCGCGGAGCTATTGAACATGGTCGGGGGGGTTAATGTTCACCATTGTAGCGCTTATCCAAGCGAATGAAAGTTTACATTTGCCAGCTTTTGTCACATAAACAAAAAAGGACGGTCCTTTTCTGTTTTAAAAGGACGGTCCTTTTCTGTTTTATCCACAAACTTATCGACAGTTTCTGTGGATAAACTCGAAAAGGACCGTCCTTGGCTATTGGTTGTTAGCGGTCTGATGTTGATGTCGTTGACACGGGGACAACGGGAGATGCTTCGGGAAACGCGCTGCGGGCCGAGCCGGCAAAGAATGCGCCGGCGAGGCCGAGCAGGACAAGGAGGGCAAAACCGGAGACAAAATGCCAAAAAACTTTTGATTCCAAAATATCCATCGTTCTATTGTACCACAACCGCGGCCTTCGCCGGCGCCTGTTTTTCCCAATCCATTGAATCAAGGTCGCCCCGTTCTTCGCGTTCAAGCGAAGCGAGCCACAGGTGAATAAAATCGCGAAAATCATTGACATTTTTAAAATAATTATGCCAAAGTGCCGGATCGCGGTTTACAATCGCCCCCTCAGGCCTCGCCGTGCCAACAAAGTCAAGATAGCTTGATGACGTATAGCGCTCCAAAAATGCCCGCGCCGTTTCTACGTCGCGGATCCCCGATTTCCACTCGGGGTCAATGAGCTTTAACGGATTCAGGTGGATATATGCGAAAAGGTACTCAAAATATGACTCTTTTGCAACGAGCATGGCCTTAAACCTCCCCTCAAAAAGCGTGCCGGTCCGTTTGTATTTACGGTTGAAATACATGGCGTACGCCGTCCCGAGCTTTTTCATAAATTGGGAAATGCCGCCCGGGACCAGCTCGTGAAGCAAGAGGTGGTAATGATTCGGCATAAGACAATAGGCGCCGATATCGGTGAGCTGCTCGCCGCGCTGCTCCTTAAAAACCTCGGTAAACGGCCTCCCGCGCTCAAAGAATCTCTTGACATCAAGAGATTCGGTGCTGTTGCAAGCATATAAAAGCCCCATAAAACGGAGGTGGTCGTTTTTCTCGCTGAAAATAATGCGTCGGTCGGCGCCGCGATTGTACACATGATAGAACGAACCCTTGAGAAACGGGGCTTTGCGTTGCATATATACCCCCCATGCTAGCGATTTGGGGAGATTAGTAAACAGGGGGCTGTGGATAACTCACAAAAGGACCGTCCTTGGCGGGAGACGACAAAACCCCGCGGAAGCGGGGTTTTGTGTCAATATTCTGACTGATTTGACCGAGGGCGTTTTTATTCGCCAAACACTTCTTTCATCTTTGCGCGCGTTCCCGGACCAACCAAGCCATATCCTGTCGTTTCGGGGGTTCCAGAAGAGACGATCCCGTACTTCTTTTGGAACTTCTTCACCGCATTCTCCGTTGCCGCGCCGTAGAAGGTTGTTTCATTGCCGGCAGAGCCGACGCCTGACGCGGCAATGCGAGTATCAGCATCAGAGTTCAAGAGCTGCTGGAGGCGTTTAACGTCTTCGCCGGTCGTTCCGCGTGTCAAGGTGCGGGTAAAGACGGGGGATACGCTTGCCGCAACCGGAGACGGCTGGGCAACCGATGCCGCGGGCACGCCGCTGAAGACATTCTCAAGCTTTGCGCGTGTCTTGGGGCCCACTTCACCGTATCCGGGATCGCCCGGTCCGGCAATTCCATACTTCACCTGGAACTTCTTCACCGCATTCTCCGTTGCCGCGCCGTAAGAGTTCAAGAGCTGCTGGAGGCGTTTAACGTCGCTGCCTTCCGAACCGCGGCTCATCCCCTTGGAGAATACTGCCGAAACCGCGGGCGCTTGCTGGGCAAGCACAGACCTCGCCGCCACCGCTTTATCCGCCGGAATGACTCCGAGCGCGATGAAAAGTTCAACGATCTTTGAGAGTTCGCTCGCAGCCGCGCTTACTGCCGCCGATGCCGCTGTCGTTGCTGCGGGAGCGGCAGCCGCCACCGTTGAGGCCGCGGCGCTACCACCACCGCCTCCTCCTCCACCACCGCCTCCTCCACCACCGCCTCCACCCGTGGTACAAACCGCCGAGTTAGGGGTGACCGTAACGGTTACCGTCTCAGAGCCAGAACCAGGCCCCGCAAGAACGAGAATAGAATTCGACGAACTACAAGTGAACGATTCTACACGGTTTGAAGGGCTTACCGTAAAGGTGTTTCTTCCGGTCGTCGTAACTGACATAGCTGCGCCGGGGGGCATGTCCACCGTAAAGTTTCCACTGTTCACGGTAATGGACTCCACGCCCGATTCGGAAACGGTCATAGTGACGCTGTTCGAAACAATCTCCGTCCCCGACTGCAGAATTGCATCGTTGTTTGCGGCAAATGCAATGAACGAGATTGAAAGAAAGCTCACCAAGAACGTCAGGCAACAGACATACAGCCAGGATTTATCCGAATTAGCTTGATAATGAACTTTCATGGGGTTGATACATTTAATTAGCAAAGTAATAGATCATTCTACCAACTGCCTACCTTATATCGGCTGGCACTCTCCTGCTTCAACCTTCAAACTGATACCGCTTGCATCCGCCCCAGGTGTTGATGTCGCGTAAATCCTGATAATAACGCCGCTCGTAGATCTCATTTGGATACATGACCCGACGTTGGTTCCGCTTGAGTGGAGTTTCAAGGAGGTGGTCCCGGGAGAACCGGCGTGAATGCTTCCCAAAACGCCGAGGTTTGCGGAAAGCGCGGGGCTGGTTGTTCCTATGCCGAGCGCGCTGCCGAGCACTCCATCAGCGCCGATCGTCGTCGTCGCAAACGTACTCGCGGACACGGTCGTTGTCGCATATCCCGCAATGCTGAATACTCCGATTCCCCGGGTTGCAACGGAAAACGAATTCGTCGTAGATGCATTTCCGGTGAGGATAATCGCATCGGCAGCATTATTGCCCAAAGTCACGGCACCGTTTGCGGTAAGAGCACCGGTCAGGGTGGTTGCTCCAAGGACGGACAAAGCATCGTCTGTCGTCTCCACAACGCCGACCCCCAAACCTCCGGTACCTATATATACGTCGCCAGTCACGTTTAATCCGGTTACCGACGGGGTGGTAGATGCGATATTGACCGTGCCCGCCTGGTCAACAGAGAAGACCTCAACGCTTTCATCATACACGGCAATTAAATCCGCCGTTTGCGCGGAGCCCTTTGAACCCATAATGGCAAGGGGAATGGATGTCGTCGTCGTTGAGTTCAAGAGAAGCACTGCATTTCCGCTAAACGGCGAAGTGATCGGGACCGTTGTGGTGCCCAGTGTCATGTACGCCTTTGCAATTGTGTTAAATCTGACGCCGTTTGAATCACTTGCAAGGATAAGACCGCCACTCGCATCCGTTGACGAAGCAACGGACATCCAATCGGTTCCGTTATACACGCGGATAACTCTGCGCGCGGTATCCCAGTAGAGAGCTCCCGCCGCATCGCCTGTCGGGTCGGATGCCGCGTTATCGAGAGCCATTTGGTCGTAGAAAAATGCTTTGCCGGTAACCGAAAGGGTGCTTGTCGCAAACACGCTTCCCGTTACCGTTACATTTCCTCCTGTTGAAATATTCGTGCTGATCGTCGTCGCCGCCGAAACAACGAGCGCGACGAACATGACGGAGAGAACGACCGAGAGCGTAATGGAATAAAAACTCTTGTTTCTAAATAATTTGCTAAAACTCATAGTGCGAAACTTTTGAGAGCCCTTCCGGGTTCTCATTAAAAGCAGCATTAACAATAATAAGCGACTAATAAATTGACCTGCGAAACTCTACAGCAACAGAGCGCCATCGCGCGTATTGCTGTAGCGTGGTACTTTTTCAATTATACTTTTAATTATACTTGAAAAAACAAATAAAAGTGTGGATAACTCACACAAAACACCCCGAGCCATTGGCACGGGGTGTTTTGTGTGTTGTTGTTAGACGCCGAGATTTTTGAGGAGCGTCTTGATGACTTCGCTATCCGGGCGCGCAACCATGCTGCGATTGAGAAACGCCCTTGCTTTTTCCTCACTGCGAACAACTTCAAGGTAAAAATCAACAACTTGCGGATATAAGTAGTCAAGACCCGGATTGTTTTCTACCGCCCGAAGAAAATTGGCCTCAGCGCGAGCTTGATCATTAAGGTAATAAGCATATAAAACGCCAAGATTGGAGAAAGAAAGCGAATTTTGAGGACGCAGGGCACTTGCATATTCCCACGCCTCCAGCGCGCCATCGTAATCCTCGATTGATTTACGGAGCAGCCCAAGATCCATCCAATCATTGAAAAGGCTCGCGTCTTGACTTAAACGGGCAGAAATATCCTTGATTTGGCTGGCTATCTCGTCTTTGCGCACTAATTGTTGAGGAATGTTGACCGGCCTGTCTAAGTTCGGTACGGGGAGCGCGACATGATCACTTGCCGCTCCGGTGGCACTACCCCCAGCAGTAGTATCAACCACTACTTTGGGAATCTCTATAGTACCTCCTTGTCCAACACCAGCAACAGGGACGTCTGATTGAGTTAGCACGGGCTCTTCTTTTTTTGTGCCGAAATAGATAAAAAGCCCGACAAAACCGATAAAAATCGTAAAAACCGCAACGAAATACAAAGTTTTTCTACTCATATAGTGTATATTCTATATATTTATTCATATTTTGCAAGCTGAAAAAGGACCGTCCTTGGGGTGGGTTATCCACAGTTTTTTCCACAACAAAACCCCCGCAAATTGCGGGGGTTTTGTCTAGCCCATCCCTTTCGGGAAGCACAAGGCGGCTAAAGAAAGATTAGTGAGTGAACACCTGCGTCGGGAGATCTTGGCCAACGCTCGGGAATCCGGGGAGACCGTAGCTGTTCGTCCAGTCAACCGCTTTGTCAGACGCGGCCGCCGCAGTTATGGTCGTCGTTGAGTTTGGCGACCAGATGAAGCGGTCGGTCGTTGAGGCAGAACCCTCAAGGGCGTCAACCGGCCCCAGATGAGCGGCTGCGTTAAAGAACGAATTATCTCCCTGGACGTCTTTCGGTTCAGCGGTGTCAGACAACAGAGCAACCGCAAGGGTTTCCGTGTTGCTTGAGGTGAGCGTGGTCAGTGTTGACGCGCGCAATCGGAAATCTTTGGACGTTCCTGCGGGAATGACACGGTCAACTGCCGCCGCGTCAAACTCTATCCTTACTCGCTCATTTCCACCAGCGGCACCGACACCAGCAACCCTGTGGGACGTCGTTCCGATGCCCGTCGCATTGACGGCACCCGAAGGACCAAAGAGCTGGATCCCCGAAACCGTGTGAACTCCGACGACAGTAAAGTCAAAGGACAGCGCGGAAATCGTTACATCCCGACCCGCCGCCGCAGTCAGCCGCACAGAATAGAGGTCTGAACCAGCGGAGAGCGAACGATTGGGGTTATAGGTTGTCGTCACATCGGAGACGGTAATCAATCCGCGATAAATCTTCACCGCGTTTGCGGCAGTATCGCCGCTTGTGCCGCTAATCGTCACACCGGAGTCGGCGCCGGTCGCGTAGTTGCCGTTCAAGCCGTTATTGTCGCCGTCATAGTTAACGGAGAGCACCGCGCCAAAGGCGCCTGCGGAACTGTTTATGTCTTGCGCGGCAAAGTCGCCTTTAACCGTAAGCGTGACGGAGTTTGACTTGTCAACCCGAACCGGAATGGTCAGGGTAGAGGTCGCGTTGTCAAGGTTTGCACCCAGACCGAACTGCGCCTCGCCGACTTTCGCAGAGCCGTTCCAGATTGACACTTTCTGACCAAGCAGGTCGTTCGTCGTGTTGGACGCGGTATTGCCAAGCGCAAGAGCAATCCCCTTAATGTCAACCGGTTCGGTTGAATCGGCTTCAAAGCGATACTTCGCGAGCACCACATCCGTTGCGCCCGCTTGTGCTGCCTTGAACAAGACGGAGGTGTCGTCCGTAACGGTGTACGAACCGTTCGCTGAAGCGGTCATTACCTGGCCGTTTGCCTCGTTGAATACCTCCGCGATGGTCTGTCCGGAAGTGACACCTGATGCACCGGTGAAGCTGGCGTCTGCGTCAAGACCCCACCAATACTTAGAGGTAACTCCGGTTTTAATATCGCATCTCAGAGACAGCGTCTTCGCCGTCCCTTTCGGAAGAATAAGGCCTGTTCCGTCAAAGGTAAGGGAGGTTGACGACGCCGTATCGCCTGAAGCCGGATTCTTCACGTTTGAACCGGTAGTGAGCGATGATGCGCTTGCCGTGATGCCGTCGTACAACTGGCAGTTCGTAATGTGCGTCCTGTCACCGCTGTTCGTGTCAAAGTAAAGCGGCAAGGATGTCACGCGTATGTCTTCGCCAGACTGGCCGGCGTCAAGGATATACCGCGCGAATTCAAACTGCCGCGCACCAGCGATAATTGTACGCGCGGTCGGTTGCGCAGAAACAGACACCTCAAATGAACCCGCCTTGACTGTCTGCGTTGCGCCGGTAATCGCGGATGTCGGCGCCGGAGTAATCGTGTTGCCGGTTACTTGGCCGGTAACGGTCGTCCAGTAAGAAGTTGAACCAGGCGTCGTTGACGCGGCAACGGTGTTGTTCGTAACGAAGTCGGTGCCGAGCTTTGCTTTCAGGATGATATTGGTAATACCTATCGGGAAGGTAACGGTATCGGTCAATGTAATTGAGCCGCTGTTCGCGGTTGCACCGGCACCGTCAGCCGGTCCCGCGAGGACCGCGCCATTCGCATCGGTCAGTATAACGTTCGTAACATCGGCAAGACCGAGGGCCGATGCGGTTCCCGTCAAGGTAAAGTCAAACACCATAGAAGCAACTGAGATCGGCTCGCCCTTTACGTCAACGGTGAAGCCCGCGATCGGCTGGTCAGCAAGGTTCACCGCAATGTTCTGTGCAGGAACTCCCGCCGTCCACGAGGAAACGTTCATCGTGCCGTTCGAGATGGTGACTTGCGCCGCATCGTAGTACGGGTTGTTGGTCGTGCAGAATGCCGCGCCGTCCGTGCTGCAAGAAGAGTCCGCAAACGGTGGTGTAATGCCGAACCCATACGTATTGCCAACTACATGAACGTCCGTTCGACGATCAATGTCAAAGTCAATTTTTCGAGCCGAGCCGCCGGTAACGTCCCCTTTAATGCTGATATCTTTGCTGAATCCTTTCTTCATGAGGATTCCGCCTCCGGGGAATACGGTCGTGTAGTAACGTCCGTCCCGAACGGCATCGTAGTTCACTCCGTCAAGAATAATCTTAACGTTGGCGATGTCGTCCACCGAAGCGGATTCCGACTGATACCACCTGATTGATTTCAGTGTAAGGTCTTCAGCTGAGCCGGCGGTCAATTTTACGCTTGAGAACGTATAGCCGGTCGTGCCGATCTCTTTCGTCTGGCTTGAGCCCGGGTCAAGAGAACCACGCGCCACGGTTGAGATTGAACCGATGGAAAGCGACGAGTTTACCGTGTGCGAAGTGCCGACGATGGGGAACGAACCATGGACGGTCGCTGAGGTATTTACAGCCATCACCGTGAGTATGGGTGTTTCTCCCGACTCACCGGAAAGGTTTGTGGCGGTGTCCATGTTGGCGCCCACGATAATCGTCTTCGTCGTCCCTGCGAGAACCGTGAAGTCGCCGCCAACCGTTACTTGGTGATTTGAGTTCAAGGTTTTCTCAATCCCGATGAGCGTGCCGTCTTCGTTCATAAGCACGATGCCGGTGAACGATGTGTCAGCCGCAACCCCCTGCCTCTCAACCAGTATGCCGTTGACGACAACGTTGCCGTCAGCGCTTGCGGTCAGGTGAATTTTGGTGAACGGAACCCGCGACGCGCCTCCTGGCGCCAGAGAACCCACCGGCTGGTCAGTCGCCTTCGTGACGGTAAGTCCCGTCCCTGCAGGCGTCACCACCGGAGTTGTCGGGGTTGTCGTTGTCGGGGTTGTCGCGGCTGCGCCGGAACACAAGGCGTTCGCCTTGACGCGGGATGAGGCGCCGAAATAACCGGTTCCTGCCGAGAGGCCGACCGGCGTCAGCACTTCAGACGCGTATTTGTTCTGGAACTTCACGACTGCCGCTTTTGTAGCGGGACCGAATGTCGATGTCTCATTGCCCGCAGAACCCGCGCCGCTTGAAGCAACCATGGTGTCGGACATTGAGTTCAGAAACTGCTGCAGCTTCTTGACGTCGTCACCCGTTGCGCCAACCGTGAGGTTGCGCGCCCAGGTGTACGGACACGCCGTAGAAGAAACGGCCGGCGTCTGCTGGCCAAGCACCGAGCGTGCCTGCGCCGCCTTGTCCGCGGGGATAACCCCCAACGCGATGAAAAGTTCCACAAGCTCGGAGAGCGATACTGCGTAGGCCGCAGGAACCGCCACGACACCGAGGAACATCATCACCGCAACAAGGACGCTGACCGTCTTTGCCGTAGAAGAAGATGTAAGATAACTCATAAGAATCGTGTAATAATCGCAACCTCCTCCCTTTCACGGATGTTCCATGAAGAGAAAGGGATTGCAAGGCGCGGAGTTTACAGTCCTCGGTTATTGCTAAAGGTTGAGGACCGAAAACTCCAGCCAGAAATAATTGCGACTTAACTAATAATTACCTAATAAATCCAACCAATCATCGAGAGTAAAGTTCGGACGAGCACCGGCGCACTCGCAATCGATCGTGCGCATTTTTATTTTTACGCGTGCCGTACCGCGTCCTCCTCTCTGGCGAGACGCCGTGATTTCTCTCACGACGCGCCGCCGCTTCCTTGCTACCGAAATACTTTGGATACTTCGACCAATATATTTGTAATGTCGATGGAACCCTCCCGTGCACAAATTGTAAAAGTAACATGTGCGCTTGGAGCGTTTCATCAATCAGACAAAATTACATAAATTAATAATCTTACCGCCGATGTCTGTCTCACGCATAAAAACACAGTGTGGTGTTTTTGCGTGTTTTTAGGTCAGTCAGTCGTGCCTTTTTAAATTGTCAAAGTCCTCCCAATTCTTCCTTCTCAGACGAGCGTCATAGAAAAACACTGGGCTCGTTCAAACATAACAGAAAGAAACTGCACTCATTCCAGTTTCTCCTTTCATCAATTATAGTACGTCAATACACCCTTGCAAAACAAAAGTGTGGATAACTAACACCATCAATTTTGCAGAGCGCAGAGCGAACCGTATCCGGCGGAACTCTCCGCAAAATAGGCCCCCTTGCACTTGCACCCCATCGTATAAGAAAACGGCACTGCGTCAATGTTTACTTCGTTTTTATTTATGGTGCTATATTTTTCAATGTTATGTGCCGTTTTATCGTTATTTTTAGGCATTTCTTAGGATCCCGAGAAACAAAACCAGCGCTATGGACAATTTCGCTATACTTGTTTTTCAACGCGGAAATACGTACTCCACCTTCTCTCCCCCTCACGCCGGATACTGCCCTCCCCTATCAGTTCGTTGAGTTCGCGCTGGATCGTCTTCTCGCTGCACCCGCGTATAACAGCGGTTATGTCTTTTATATTTATTCCCTGGCGAGAATCTAAAAGACGAATTATTGACTCTCTCCTTTGTTTTTTGTCTTGATTAGCAACGTTGCTACCGATTATTTTTCCATCTGTATAGGACAAACCAGTATCATGTCCTTTATACTGTCCTTTACGTCCTTTATGATACGGGGCTGTGTCTTGGGAGTATTTTATCGCGTCTCTGACGTCTCCGTCTTCTGTCGCTACCGAAAAAGAAACATTTTTCGAGGCAGCGAGCCGGTTGCGACAGGAACGACATAATTCGCCAACGATACGATGTTCATTTTGAAGGATTGAGAAATGGGAAAGAGACAAAAATCGCAGATAAACGGAGGTTTGTAACACCCTTAGCAACCGATCTGATGATGCTTCGAGGTCGCTGTCATCCGTTCCCAACCGGCCATGCGCGCCAAAAGATGTCGCGGCGATGAGGAACTCCATCGCCGCGCCCCGCAACTCCCACTTAAGCGGCTCTTTGTCGTTTATGTGGTCTAAAAGGACATAAATAGCGAGAACGAGACGGTTTGTCTTTTTAAAAATAAAAGACATCTCCGGGTCGTTATTAAAAAACGTGATTGTTTCTACGAGTTTATCTGCGTCTTTTATATGTCTTTTATATGTATCTGTGTACGTCTCAAGTCGCATAGGAGTTTCTTTTACAATTTTTGCATGTCTTATACTGTCCATTATAGTGGCGCTGGTATGTCTGTCTAATTGACTAGGTTTTCGCGGTGTATTCAAGATTGTTTTTATGTGTTTCTAAGGCGGCGTGTAAGTCGCTGTTCCGGAGAATTTTGGGGTTGTGCGGCTCAAGGCGTGCGAAACGGATTCCGCACGCGTTCTCCTCCGGCGCTTCCTGCCCAGCGCGCCGCCTCTTCGCCGTTTGTTTTTTGTTTTATGTTAAAATGAATATGTTATGGCGCGGAAAAGAAAAAAGTATGAAGAAGACGCGGAAGAAGAGGTTCGTATTTTCTTTAGCATGAAGGAGGAAACGCGACACTGGATCCTTTCCGTCGCTTCTTTTGCGGGCGCCGCTTTTTTTCTATTGGCGGCATTCGCGCAAGCTGGGGTTGCCGGAAACCAGATGTATGAGTTCCTGGCGCGCATTCTGGGTATCGGCTACTACCTCGTACCGGCCGTCTTTTTAATCCTCGGCACCGCGCTCATCAGGACGCAAAAGACCACGCTGGTGTGGACATCGCTCATCGGCGCGATGCTGCTTTTTTTGTCGGGGCTCGGCCTCCTCGCTCTCCTGCGGGACGCGGGAGGGATGCTCGGAGCGGCGTTAAACAAACCCCTGCTTTCGTTTTTTGATTTTTATGCGACGCTTGTGATCCTCGGCGCGGTCCTCGTTATCGCGCTTCTTATGATCTTTGACGCGACGCCGTCGTTTGCGTGGTTGTCCGCGCTTGGAGAATATGTGAGGGGCATGCGAGGAAAACGCGACGACGAACTCTCCTCGGGAACGACCATTGACGGCATCCTCTCCGAAGAAACGGGACCCAGCGATGCAGAGGCGCCGGAAGACACCGGCGCAGAACCCGTCAGCCAGAACGCGATCTCGGACAGAGGAGAGGATGCCGCGACTCCCGTCCTTGCGGGACTCAATCCGTTCACCCGGCAATCGAAGCGCCCCCCGCACACGCTCCTCTACGCCAATTACGCCCCGCCTCCGCTGTCGCTTTACGAAAAAGATCGCGGAAAGCCGGGGGTCGGCGACATAAAAGCAAACGCGAACATCATCCGGCGCACGCTCCAGAACTTCGGCATCAGCGTTGAAATGGACGAAATATCGGTGGGGCCATCCGTCACGCGGTACGCGCTCAAGCCGGCGCAGGGAATCAAATTGTCCCGCATCGTCGGTCTTCAGAACGACCTTGCGCTTGCGCTTGCCGCCCATCCCATCAGAATAGAGGCGCCCATTCCCGGTCGTTCGCTCGTCGGCATTGAAATCCCCAACACCGCGAAGACCACCGTCGGTCTTGCGACGATCTTGGCGGAAGATGATTTCGCCCGCGCGGCACGGCCGCTTACGGTCTCGCTCGGCCGCAATGTTACCGGCAAGCCGCATTTCGGCGATCTGGGGAAAATGCCGCACCTTTTGATCGCGGGAGCGACCGGTTCGGGCAAGTCGGTCGCCATTCACGCAATCATTGCGTCGCTTCTCCAGCGCAATTCGCCGGAGAATCTCCGGTTTATCATGATTGACCCGAAACGCGTTGAGCTCACGCTCTATAAACCGATTCCCCACCTTTTGACGCCGGTCATCACTGAAGCGAAAAAGGCGATCCTTGCGCTTAAATGGGCCGCCAAAGAAATGGAGCGGCGGTACGATATTTTGGAAACGGAGTCGGTGCGCGATATCGAGTCGTACCACGCTACTGTCGTTGAACCGGCATATGAAAAGGAGCGCCGCCGCACGCGCGACGCGGGCGATGCGGAGGGCAAAGATGTCTCGTTGCCGGAACGGATGCCGTATATCGCCGTCGTCATGGACGAATTGGCGGATATTATGAGCGCCTACCCGCGCGAGCTTGAAGCGGCCATCGTGCGCCTTGCGCAAATGTCGCGCGCCGTCGGCATCCACCTCATCCTTTCCACACAGCGCCCGTCCGTCAATGTCATCACCGGTCTTATCAAAGCGAATATCCCGACGCGCATGGCGTTCCAAGTCGCGTCACAAACCGACTCGCGGACCATCCTTGACATGGGCGGAGCGGAAAAACTTCTCGGCGCGGGCGACATGCTCTATTTGTCCGGAGAAATGTCAAAACCGGTTCGTTTGCAGTCCGCCTTTGTCTCCGAAGACGAGATAAAGCGCATCGTGAAATTCATAGAAAAAAACACCCCGAACGCGCTTGCTGACGATTTCAGTTTTGCTTCCGCGGAGGAAAACGGCGCATCGCTTCTTGAGTCAATGGCGGCAAACGAGGATGAGGATGGCGATGAGTTATACGAAGAAGCCCGCGAGACGGTCGCCGCTGCGCGCAAGGCGTCAACAACATTCCTCCAGCGGAAGCTTCGCGTCGGATACGCGCGCGCGGCGCGTTTGATGGACCTTCTGGAAGAACGCGGCGTGGTCGGCCCCGCAGACGGCGCGCGGTCACGCGAGGTGCTTATCGGCAAAGACGAGGGGTACGGCGAGCCCGCGACACCTCCCGACGAATATGGCTCCGTCCCTCGCGACGAGCGGCGGGGGTCATCCGAGGAAGATACGGAACGCAACGCGGACCTTTAAGCATTGCCTTCCGCTTGTATGCACGCCGCACCGTATGCACTGCGCATCAAAATGGGAATCGCCGCAATTGCGGCGATCATCGTCTTTGGCTATGCTTACAACAGGTCGTATGCGCTCATTGCGGGACCGCAGATTGAAATCTCTTTTCCGCCGGACGGCGCAACGCTCAATGAATCGCTCGTCACAATCACGGGACGAGCGACGAACATTACCGCGCTCACTTTGAATGGCCGCGAGATCTCGGTTGCGCAAAACGGGCGCGTGAGCGAGACGGTACTTCTTTCATACGGTTATAATGTCATCACATTCCGCGCGCGGGACCGCTTCGGACGAAATGCGGCGGCGGTTCGGCATGTGGTGTATAAGTAAATGGTCGTCAGATACGCATTTCATTTGCTATGCCCCAAAAAATAAAAAAAGACGAGACGGGACTTGAAGACACGCTGAAACTGATCCAAACAAAATTCGGCGAAGGCGCCATTATGAAGCTCGGCGAACATCCGCGCGTTGACATCAACGCCGTTTCAACGGGTTCGATTGGCCTTGACGCCGCGCTCGGTGTCGGCGGTCTTCCCCGCGGGCGCATTATAGAAATCTTCGGCCCCGAATCATCCGGCAAAACAACGCTCGCGCTCCACTGCGTCGCCGAAGCCCAAAAACAAAACGGCATCTGCGCCTTTATTGACGCCGAGCACGCGCTTGACCCGGAATACGCGAAAAGGGTCGGCGTCAAAACGGGGGATCTTTTGATATCGCAGCCCGACACCGGAGAACAGGCGCTTGAGATTACTGAGAGTTTGGTCCGCTCCGGCAAGGTGGATGTCATCGTGATTGACTCTGTCGCCGCGCTCACGCCGAAAGACGAGATTGAAGGGGAAATGGGCGCCCAGCACGTCGGCAAACAGGCGCGCCTCATGTCTCAAGCGCTCCGCAAACTTACGGCGATCACCGCAAAAAGCAAAACGATAATTGTCTTCATCAACCAGATACGGATGCAGATCGGGGTTATGTTCGGAAATCCGGAAACCACGCCGGGCGGCAAGGCGCTCAAATTCTACACATCGGTGCGCATTGACATGAGACGTATCGCGCAAATTAAAAAGGGGGACGAGGTCATCGGCGCGCGTCATCGGGCGAAAGTGGTGAAAAACAAAGTCGCCGCTCCGTTCCGCGTGGCTGAGTTTGACATGATGTACGGCGAAGGCATATCGCGGGAGGGAGAACTTCTTGCGCTCGGCGAGAAATTCGGCGTGGTGAACAAATCGGGAAGCGCGTATGCGTTCGGAGAGGAGAAACTGGGACGGGGGTACGATGCGGCGCGACAATTTCTCCACGACAACGCGCCGGTGCAAAAAGAGCTGTTGAAAAAAATACGGGCGTTGCTTGAGGTAAAACATTGAAACGGCGGTCTTTCGGAATAAACAAAACTCGTTCCGCGTGCCGGCGGGACGAGTTTTGTTTATTACAATTAGGCAATACGCGAGGAACTGCGGATTACATCCGAACAGCGAGCGGCGAGCGCGAGAAAAGACGGCGCGTTGCGACATCACGGACGAACCAGATGCCCACCATTACCACAAGCAGCGAGAGCAAGTATGTCGTGAGTTCGGTGTTGGCGAGAGCCGATTCAAAAAACGCATAATTCGCGTTCAATCCGTGCGCAGCCTCCTGCCAGTTCGTGTATACCGACGCAAATGAAACATGCGCCGACATCTGCCAGAACAAAACCGCTACGATCGCGCCTTTCACGGTGGCGCTCTGCGCAAGCCGCCTCACCAACCAAATGAGGTATACCTTGCGCATGATTTGTTGTGATATCTGTGACATAAAAAATATGAAAACGAAACGGCGTTGCTAATTATTTACGACGAGTCGGCGATGCGCGCTTCTATCTTTTTGAACTCCTTTTTCGCGCGGTGGATGCGCGTCTTCACGGCCGAGATGGAAACGCCTTCAAGCGCGGCAATCTCTTTCTGCGGCATGCCGTCAATGAAGTGAAGTTTGAGCGCGCGTGAAAGTGCGGCCGGCATGCGGACGAGCACGGAGGCGACGAAGTCGATCGTCTCCTTCTTCGGTTCCGTCGTATCCGGCAGAGATTCGTAAAATTCGGTATCTATATCGACGAGCGCCTCCCCATCTTTCTTTAACTTCTGGTAGTAGGTAAAGGTTGTATTCATGAGGATTTTATATCCCCACGACTTAAACGAAGCCCCCTCCTGCACCTCAAACCGCGCGGCGTTCATATAAATCTTCAGGAAGGTCTCTTGCACGATATCGTCAACTTCGTCTCGGTTGCCGACGATGCCCCGCACCTTGTTCCGAAACGGGCCCTCGTACCGCCTGACGATCTCTTCAAAAAGCGAGGGGGAAGAAACCGACGCAAAGAGCACTTCCTCGTCACGCAAGGAAGCCGGCGGCGTCTCATCGTCGAGGAGTCGTCGTTTTTTTGATGGCGACATAGGATGTTGCTATACGAGTACCATACCACGCACGGCGCATTCTTTCAACCGTCGGGGCAGTTTTGCCGAATTGCATCTCTGCGTATGAGAACGCGCGCAAGAACGGGAAGATTTCCAGAAAACAGAGCGTAACGCTTCAACATAAAAAAGTCAATGGCCTTCGCCGCGCGGGTTGCGAAGACGCTTATTTTTGCTATGCTTTGCACCAGACCTCGGGAGGCAAACAATGATGGCGCGGTTCTGTCTGCTGCGCGTTTGTTTCGTTTGTTTTTCCGCCATCCTTGCAAGCGGCTGCGGCGCCATCACCCCTTCGCGCTCGGAGTTTACCGGAGCAACCCAGGAAACGATCGACCGCGCGCGCGTTACCTTGATCGGCTCATCGTCCGAGTCGCTTGAGAAACGCGGCATTTCGGCGGATACGCCGGGCGTGCGGGAGATCCCTTATACCTCCATCCCGGCGGCAATTCTGGGAGAGCGCCTCGCGGCATCGTACAAAGAGCTCCTGACGAGCGAAACGCGAGCGTGCCTGGACCTGAAAAAGCGGTGCCGTGCGTATGTCGTTGAACGCCGCATGCGCGCGCTTGACAACATCGCTTCCACCATACCGCGTCTTTTAAACATTAAAGACCATTACGTCGGCGAAGAAGAACACGAATTGGTCATTTTGATAATTGAGGACGACATCGTCGTTGACGCATTCATAACGCCGCACTCAAGAAAGCCGATCGAAACGAAGGACAGCGACTGGCTCCGGCCATTCAAGGGCGTCACCAATTTGCGGGGACTCACAAACTTTTAGACAACAAGCCACCGCCGGTGGCTTTTTGATGCGTGCGCGCACATACGGTGCCTTATTTTGAAAGATACGGCAAAAGTCCCATGAAGCGCGCGTTCTTCACCGCTTGCGCGATGGTGCGCTGGTTTTTTGCCGAAACGCCCGTTATTCTGCGCGGCAAAAGACGCCCGTGCTGGTCAAGAAACTTCTTGAGTGTCTCGGTGTCCTTGTAATCAATGTGTTTGTCGCTTCGTATCATGGATAGTACGGGGTGGCGAGGTTTTGCAAAAACGCCCGCGCGCCTTTCGCTTTACGCATTAAAACGGAATGTCTTCCGGATTAACATCCTCCGCCGGATATTCAATGGTATCAAGTTTTTCCTCTTTCGGCGCCTCAGAATCCGCCGGCGGCCGACGATTGTCGCCCTGCTCGCCTCCTCGTGCGCTCCGCGGCCCCAGTTGGATGCGGTCGGCGACGATCTCGGTCCGATACCGCTTTGCGCCGCTCTGGTCATCCCAGCTGCGCGTCTGGAGCCGCCCCTCAACGAGCACGGAGCTTCCTTTTTTCAAATACTGCGAGGCAATCTCCGCCTGCCGCCCGAAGGCGACAATGTTGTGGAACTCGGTTTGGTCCTGCTTATTGCCGCTCTGGTCGCGCCATACGCGGTTCGTCGCGACGCCAAAACTCGTAACGGCGCGTCCCGACGGCAACGAACGCAATTCGGGGTCGCGCGTCAAATTTCCCAAAATAAACACCTTATTGAGATACATAGCGTAAAGTGTGGCTAATGGGCGAATAATTATTCAACAACGAGCCCCTCAATCGTCTTATCAATATCCTCTTCTTTCAGCGAGGGGAGTGTCGCGCGCCGCTCACGCGGCTCGTCTCCCCGCTGGCTCGCGGACGTTCGCGATAAAAATGCCATGGTACGCGGCGCCATTATCGGTTTTGTGAGCGTCGCGTGCGTGATAAGGAAGCGAAGAACTTTTTCGTTCGCGGCGAGCGCGGCGCGGAATGCCGCAATGTTCGCGGGCGGCATTTTAAACTTTATCCATCCAAAATATGCGGAGGCATATTGCACGCGTGTTTCCGCGCCGCGCTTGAACGCGGGCACAAATGCGATGGGAAACGCAAGCCGGACGACGCGCGGCATTTCATCGGATACGACAAGACCGCCAAGTTTTTCCAGCTCGTCCTTCACGAGAGTCACTTCGGCGCCGATCCCCTCCTCGCCGACCGTGGGCACGATGTGGTACCCGAGTTCATAGAGCCGCGGTTCGGCTTCGGGGGCGTCATCGTTCGGATTAAACGCCTCCACAGATTCCTTATCCGTGTGCGCCGTTTCTTCGGTAATCATGGCGGACATGGTAGCAAAAGCGCGGCGCAAAGTCAAAATGAGCGGGCCCGTTACGCGATCCGAAAAAGCTTCATCGCGTTGCGCACGAGATTCGCCGCAACGTCTTCCGCCGCCCCGCCGCGAACCGCCGCAATGCGCTCAACCACCTTACCGACGTAGATCGGCTCGTTCCGTTTTCCGCGGTAGGGCGCAGGAGCGGCAAATGGCGAATCTGTTTCCGGAAGAATCATGTCAAGCGGCGCGGAGCGTATGACTTCGTCGTAATCGCGCGCGAAAGTGATCGGGCCGGCAAACGAGAGCATGAATCCCATTTCAAGAAACTGCCGCGCCACCTCAAGAGAACCCGCAAAAAAATGCGAAGTGCCGCGGAGTTTTTCTCCCGCCGCGCGCGCATGCGCGCGAAGCATGAGAAGCGCGTCGTCGTACGCGTCGTGGCTTCCTTTTGAACTCCGTATGTGGAGCATAAGCGGGAGGTCGTGCTCAACGGCGAAATCAATCTGTTGCTCAAACGCGTCTTTTTGTTTCCGCTTTGCCTCGGCATCCGTGCTCGCAATGCGAAAATAATCAAGACCGCATTCGCCGACGCCGACAACGCGCTCTCGGTGCACGAGGGCGTGATATAGTTTCTCATCAAAAACTTGCGTTGCCGTCTCCGAAGGATGAAGACCGACTGTCGCGAAGATACCCTCGCTCCACAGAGAAATCGCCTCAACCGCTTCGGCGGAATCCGCCTCATCCGTCCCGACGACGATTGCCCAAACCCCCGCGCCTTTCATTCGTTCAATCACGTCAAAGCGGTCTTTGTCGTAAGAAGAGAATTGCAGGTGGCAATGCGTATCAATATATTTTGGGTTCATGGATGCTTTACCCTCTTTACCCTATTCGCTTATTCGTACGAATAAGACATACTGCTTCAAAATGACGGCCGGCAATCTACAGAGTTTTGATGAGGGCGTGGAAAATCCGTGTTCGTGGTTTTACTAGACGATAAAACATTTGCAGCCCCCTTTGGTCTTTCTGAACTATGTCCGCGGCCGATAAAACAGAAAGATGCTTTGAGGTTGACCGAAACGAGAGATTGATTTCTTTGGCAATCTCCCCGACTGACGTTCCGGGCTTCTTTTTGAGATACCTGATGATGGCTAAACGACGCCGGTTCGCCAAAGCCTTTAATGTTCGTTCCAATTCGCGCATGTTATTCGGTGTTATATGCCCATTATACCAACTCAGGCATTCTTGTCTCCCTTGACCCCCCACTCCCAACTATTCGCTTATTCGTACGAATAAGCGAATAGTTGGGAGTGCCGTTATGGCCGCCACCATTTAACTTCGAGGGACCGACCGGAAGGGCGTTGCGCTCACGTGCGAGTATCCCGCTGTAAAAAGGAGAGGGGCATGCCCTCTTCGCATCAAGAAAATATAAAATGAGAGGTGCGTCGGATACAACGGGGTCGTGCCCCGTTTTGTAATACCCCGTCATTTTCGAGCAAATAATGTTTCCGGCATTTTGTTTTCTCCAATCGCCGCTTTGATGGTTGCCGCCGTTTCCGGCATAAAGGGAGTCAGCATGTGAGCAACCTCCATGAGCGCCCCGACGAGGTATACGATATCGTTCTGC
>JACOWN010000016.1 GCA_016176785.1 Parcubacteria group bacterium
CGTGATACCGCCGTTGAACTGTGTGAGCGTGGTGGTGGCGTTACCAGCAGCAGTGAATGGGTAGGCGAATGTCTGGTAGTCAGTACCGGCAACAGCAGCAACGACAGAGCCCGACGTATTCGTCTTGAGCAAACTTGAGGTAATGCCGGAAATCGCAAAGTTTGTCGTTGTAGCACCATCTTGACCGATACGGAAGATGGTCGATGACGCATTGTTCACGGCTTCAAATAGAGCGCCACTGCCCCATACTGAGAGATTGGAATATGGAGTTGATGTGCCGATACCAACTCTTCCGCTGGCACCGACGCTGAAGAATGGAGAAACGAAAGTTGAATCCGTAACTCTGAAGATCTCCGCGGTTTGCCCGCCTGCCCCTGCGACTTGAAATCCAATTTTACCGGATTGCGCATTGTCGGCGGCAAGCGATACGCCGCTATAAACTCCCGAAGTGAGGACGGCGCCCGCTACGTCATACAATCTGTACGAGCCCGATACGTGCAGAGGAACAGTTGGTGATGGTGTTCCTATTCCAACATTGCCGGCAAAATATGCGTTACCAGTCGTCGTCGCGCCACCAAAGACGGTGAGTCCTGTGGTCTGCCCTCCTGCACCGATGGTGGTTGACGCCAGTGAGAGCAATCCGTTACTGAACGTGAGGGTGGTTGTCGTGGCGTTGTTGGGGAAGAGATATGCAAAGGTAGGAAGACCGAGTGAGGATGTTGCCGTAAGCGTGTAGCCTCCTGATGCATTGCCGAGGAGGAGCTGTCCGTAGGTCGGCGGTGTAGAGAGTCCGGTACCACCGTAAGCAACCGAGATGGTGGATGATGCAGAGACGAGACCGGAGATAGCTTGCAGGGGTCCGGTCAGTGTGGAGACGGTGAGTGCCGGCGTGAAGAGTGCTCCGGTGCTTGCGATGGTTGTGGTTCCTGTGCCACCAAATGCTGCTGTTGTTGCAGAGAGGTTGGTGGTTGATGCGTTCGTGGTGGTCGAGTTGGTGGCAGTGAAGCCGCTGTCGAAGGCGAGGCGGGTTGTTGTTGCATTTGAGGGGAAGAGGTAGGCGAATGCGCTGTAGTCCACATTCTGCACGGCAGGGATAATGGCACCGCCGGTCGCCGTCTTCAAGAGCGAACCTGCTGCGATGTTTGATATTGCAAAGTTTGTGGTCGTAGCGTTCGTGGTGGTTGAGTTCCCCATCACGACGAAGTTGCCGGTCACGGTGGATGTTGCCGTGATGTTGCCGTTAGTGAAGGTAAGGATGGTTGTCGTGGCGTTGTTGGGGAACATCCAATCAAGTGTCACGTTGCCGTTGCTGTATGTGAGACCGCCACTGAAGGTGGTGGTGGCACCGCTGTAGAGGAGTCCTCCTGCTCCGACGTTGAGTGTGCCAGTACCGAGTGATGAGAGACGGACGTCTGACGTGAAGGTGGATGATGCGGTTGAGAGGAGTCCGTTGGTGAAGCCGACGGTTGTTGAGGTGGAGACGCCGTAGGTCTGTGTGGTGAATGGGAAGGCGTAGTTCTGGTAGTCGGTGCCGAGGACTGCGG
>JACOWN010000017.1 GCA_016176785.1 Parcubacteria group bacterium
TACTGACCCGCAGGGCTTCTTTCCGTACATCCAGAAGTGCGGGACCACCTGGATGCGGGTGCTTCCTCAAACCGCACCGCCCTCGGCAGCTCCACAGCAATAGGGCAGATTCGGAAAAGGGGGTACTTTATGACAGCAAGACCGAGATGGTTTAAGCTCGCGAGCTTGCTTGTTGCTCTCGTTTTCCTTCTGGCCGCGTGCGTAACTCTCCCGCGGGAGGGTCCCACGCAACCAGCGCTAATTGGCACCGGCAAGACCACAATGCAGTACGATGTGGACGACAACTATTGCCGCCAACTTGCGAGCGAGCGTACGGGAGTCAATCCTAACGAGGCCATGCAAGAAGCGCAGGCCGGAAGCGCAGTCGCCGGCGGGCTCATCATGGGCTTACTCGGCGCCGTTATCGGGTCGGCGTTCGGGGGCGGCAGAGGCGCAGGTATCGGCGCGGCTGCTGGCGCTGCTTCCGGCATTGCGGGCGGGCTTGAAGCCGGAACTTCGGCGGGACTCGCTTCGGCATCGGCAGCGCAGGAGCGCTTTAATGCGGAATACGGCGCGTGCATGTACGCACGCGGCCACCAGGTTCCCGGGGTCGCCCCGGTTGTCCAGCCGCAGGCACCCGCGGCGCCTGCATATATGCCTCCACCTCCTCCAACTGGCTACCAGCAGCCAAGTTCAAGTCCGGTGCCGCCGACAGTGGGCACAGCACCTCCTCCGCAGGGCATGGGTCCTCCTGGAGTCCCTGCTGTTCCCTGTAAAGGAACAGGGAAATATGTGAAAACGCCGCAGGGGTTTGTCGCTGAATGTGAGTAAACCCTGTGTGGCGAGAAGCAATGTCGGGCATGCGGAAAATCCGCTGCCCGACATTTCGTTTGAAAAAAACACGCGACATCGTTGTTTGGAGGCCCGACCTCCAAACAAGTAGGGGGTTTAAACAGGCGTTAGAGATTGGTTATCAAGACGTAACGTATGCAAAAAAAACAAAAACATGTCCACGCGCGCAGCATAAAAGAGCGCCCGAAACAGACGGCAACATGGCGCGTGATTATTGTGCACGGTCTGCACTCGCATCCGGCTGACTGCTGGTTTCCGTGGTTAAAACAAGCGCTGGAAGAGCGCGGTTTTGCCGCACAGGTTCCGCGTATGCCAACCCCCAATGCCCCCGAGATGAAAAAGTGGGTTGCGACAATTACAAAAGCAATCGGTATGCCGAATGAATATACGATTTTAGTCGGGCATAGTTTGGGCGTGATTGCGCTTCTGCGTTATCTGGAAACATTGCAAAGCGGCGAGCGTGTTGCGGGACTGATATCGGTTGCGGGGCGCGTGGGTTTCATCTTTTTTCCAGTCCCCCATTCGCTGGAAAATTGTTGCACACCGCGCCAAAAAATTCACTGGCATCTATTCAATAGACGACCCGCTTGTCTCAACAGAGAACGGAAAAATTTTTGCGCGCAAACTTGGCGCGCAACTTTTGTTTGTGCAGAACAAAGGGCACTTCTCTCGTGAGGATAAAGTATTCGCGTTGCCTGTTGCACTGCACACGGTGCTTGCGTTGCGCAAGGGCGGCAGAGAACTCCGTTAAACTGTAACTTGAAATCAATCTCCAATCAAAATTGAAGATTGACTTCAAGTTTAACGACGATGGCGCACTTCAGGGTTGAATTCGCCGGAACAGCAGGTTGACAAAGGCGTGGAAACGCGCTTTTATTGTGGTAGGTAGTTCT